>CALXXK010000063.1 GCA_944392675.1 uncultured Clostridia bacterium | reverse complement strand
AAACATATTAATTAAATTTTTGTCATAAACCTCAAAATTGTAATTTTTGGACGCGTCCCCAAAATGACAAAAAGCCCTGTCCCCTTTGGTACAAATTAGGTGGTGATTTACATGCAGATTAAAGAAGTATTAAGAAAAGGAATGATAGAGCTAAAAACAAATGGAATACAAGAGCCAAATTTAAAGTCAAGGCTTTTAATGCAATATATATTAAATCAACCAAGAGAATACATATTAGTACATGATGACAAACAATTGACTCTAAGGCAAAATGTAGACTATTTTAAAGGAATAAAAATGTTAATAAATGGGGTTCCAATTCAACATATAACACATAGGCAAGAGTTTATGAAATTAAGTTTTTATGTTGATGAAAATGTGCTAATACCACGACCAGATACAGAAATTTTAGTAGAAGAAGCTATATCAATATGCAAAAAAAATAATTATACTAAAATATTAGACTTATGTACAGGAAGTGGAGCAATAGCAGTTTCATTAGCAAAATATCTAGAAAATGTAGATATAACAGCAGTAGACATAAGTAATAATGCATTAAAGATAGCCAAAAGAAATGCAAGAAGTAATAATGTAGAAGAGAAAATAACTTTTATAGAATCAGATTTATTTGATAATTTATCAAACAATAAATATGATATTATAGTATCAAATCCACCATACATAAAAAAAGAAGAGATAAATTATCTTGATAAAGAAGTAAAAAGAGAGCCACGATTAGCTTTAGATGGAGGGATGGACGGATTAGATTTCTACAGAAAAATAGCTCAAAATGCATTTAAATATTTGAATAATAAAGGTACTCTATGTTTAGAAATAGGATTTAATCAAAAAGAAAAAGTTATAAATTTATTGAAAAAAGAAGGAAAATATACAAATATTTATTGTAAAAAAGATTTAGGACAAAATGATAGATGTCTCATTTGTCTCATTAAGAAACGTTCCCAATGAGACATAAATTTTGAAGGAGGAAATAAATGTCTTTTTCGTCTGATATAAAGCAAGAATTAAATAAAACAAGTAATTTAGCTAATAAAGAGTTAGTAAAATATGAGTTGATTGGATATTTGATATCTGGAAATATTGATGTAATAGGTAATAATAAGATAAAATTTTCAACTGAAAGTGATTATAATATAAATAGATTTTCTAAGCTATTATCAAATTTAAATATAAATCATCAAATTGATATAGTGGGCAAAAATTTTGTTATAACAGCTAAAATAGGAATTTTAAATAAAATAGAAGAGGTTGTAAAAATAAAAGATACTGTAAAAATAGAGGATGAAAACAAAATAAAAAATGAAAATAAAATAGAAATTCTAGATAAAATTGAAATAAAGCAAAATACTATATATTTAAAAGATATAACAGAAGAAAAACAGGAAAATCTAAAATCAATAATAAGAGGTTTATTCTTAGGAGCTGGATCAATAAATAATCCGGAAAGAAAATATCATTTAGAAATAGTGTTATCAAATATAGAAAATATGAAAAAAATAGTAAAAATATTAGGCATATTTGATATTAAAGTAAAAACATTGGAAACTCAAAATAAGTATTCAATATATATAAAAGAAAGTGAAGAAATTTCTAAATTTTTAGCTTTAATAGGTGCTTCAAAAGCTGTTTTGAAATTTGAAGATATACGAATACAAAAGCAAATGAGAGGAAAGGTAAATAGACTTGTAAATTGTGAAACAGCAAATCTTAATAAAACTATAAATGCTTCTATAGAACAAATAGAGGCTATTGAAAAAATTCAAAAAGCAGGAAAGTTTAATAAATTAGATGATAATTTAAAAGAAATTGCAATACTTAGATTAGAAAATCCAGATATGTCTTTAATTGATTTAGGAAAAAAATTGAAAACTCCAATAGGAAAATCAGGAGTAAATTATAGATTAAAAAGAATTATGGAAATAGCAAAAAATCTGTAACTAAGAGTAATTGCCCTACTGAAAATGTAGCATGTATTAATGATGAAAGGAAAATAAGGAATGGCAAAATTAGTAATAGAAGTAAAAGATAAGAAAATTCCAACAATATTAAGAAATTTTAAAAATGCAAAAACAATAAAAATGTATTTTAGTGGCACAACTTTAAACATTACTAAACCCAAATATGTAAGTAATAAAGTAATATCAAAAATGATAGATGAAAATAAAGAGAACATATACAATCAATATTTAAAAATAATGTCAACAGAAAATAATATAATAAAACATTGGATAACGGGAGAACATATTTTATACAAAGGTGAATTCTATAAAATTAATAGAGAAGAAATAAAAGAAAACACAATAGAATTAGAAATACAAGAAAAAGAAAAGATATTTAATATAAAAGTATCACAAAATGTAAAAGATGAAGAATTAATAAAATATAATATTGATAAAATCATAAAAAATTTATTTAAAAACAATACAGAATGCATTATACAAGAAAGATTACCTTATTGGAGTAAAATTACAAACCTTCCATATAAATCATTTAATGTAAGAGATGCAAAAACAAAATATGGTAGTTGTAAACCAGATACAAAGCAATTATATTTTAGTTCAAGATTAATAATGTTACCAGAAGATAAAATAGATGCAATCATAGTACATGAATTATGCCATATAGTTCATAGAAATCATAACCAAGATTTTTATAATTTAGTAAAAGAATATATACCAAATTATAAAGAAATAGACAAATGGCTAAAACAAAATGCAAAAGAATTAAACTTTTAATATGATCAAAAAATACATTTTATTTAATAGATATTTTTTAAATATATTAAATAAAATGTATTTTTAGAATCTAATATGAACTTTTTTTAAATTCTATTAAATAAAAAGTAGTTAGCAGATATATATAATTTTACTTAAATAAAATTGATAGCATTAAAAATTATATTTAGAAATTAATCTTGATTATCAGTAGCAAACGCATTTAGCTTAGTTTTAGACTGAATAGTTCTTAGTATAAATCTACTTACAGGCCCAGCAACTAAGATGTTTAAAAAGAAAGCAGCACAGAAATTTCTAGGCCAATTAATAAAGAAATTATTGAAAACAGTTGTTAAATTATCACCACCTAGCAATCCACCAATTATAGTCATAATCATAGACATAAAAGTAACGATAAAGAAACAATTAAATAAAATATATGAATTTACACTGTCAGTATCTTTTACAAAAATACTTATTAATTTATGATTGATTTTACCAATAACTAAATTTTCTAAAACAAAAGCAATAATAAAAGTTAAAGGAAAAGCTAAAACAGCAGTTTTTAAAGTATTTAAGTCAAAGCCACCTAAATGTACAGAAATATTCAATAATCCCATAAAAAATACCATAATTAAGCATATGCAAATTCCAAAGATTAGTTCTTCTTTTTTATTTCTAGGCATAAATTTTTCCTCCTTTCGCAAAAAAATAATGTGAACTCAATTGGACTTATGCCTTTTAAGCTACACATTGATAATATGTATTATAGCATAATTTTTTTATTTATGTAATAGGTAATTTGCAAAAAAATAAAAAATATTATAAAACATGTTACTATTCACAGCTTTAAATAAGCCCATAATATCCTAAAATATATAATTTTGAATGTGATTGGAACGATTTTAGAAATTATTAATTAATTTTTTGGAAAATGTTCGCGTCGAGCTTTAGCGAGGACTAAGCGAAAGGGTGCCAAAAAATTAATTTAGAATTTCTTAAATTGTGTATTGAGCCGAAAAATTATATATTTTAGGATATTATGGGCTTATTTAAAGCTGTGAATAGTAAAGCATTATGTCCGCAATAGTTGAATTTATAGTAAAAATGTGATATTTATAATAAAAATAGAAAGAGGAAAAACTATATGATATCAATATTAGAATTAAAAAATAGATTACCAAAAGATTTTATAGATAACTTATATGAAACATATACTCCACTAACTGTAGACAAAATACTATCAGGAATGTTAGGAGAAAGAAACACAACACTAAGAGTAAACAATTTAAAAACTACAATACAAGATTTAATGAGAATTTTAAAGGAAAATAATATTAAATTTGATAGAGTAGAATGGTACAAAGATGCATTAGTAGTAAAAAATGCAAAAGAAAAGCAAATAGAAAAATTAGAAGTATATGAAAAAGGATTTTTATATTTACAAAGTTTATCAAGTATGATACCACCAATTATTTTAAATCCAAAACCAGGAGAAAAAGTATTAGATCTAACAGCTGCACCAGGAAGTAAAACAACGCAAATGTGTGCAATGATGGAAAATAAAGGGTATATTTTAGCAAATGAATTAGATAAATTAAGATGTGAAAGATTGAAATATAACATTGAAAAACAAGGTGCTAAAATAGTAGAAGTTATAAATCAAAGAGGAGAAAAAGTAGGAGATAATCATAAAGAAGAATTTGATAAAGTGCTATTAGATGCTCCATGTAGTGGAGAAGGTAGATTTTTGGGAAACAATGTTTCAACTTATAGAAACTGGTCTATAAAGAGTGTTATACAATTATCTAAATTACAGAAAAAGTTACTAAAAAGTGCATATGAAGCATTAAAACCAAATGGGATAATGGTATATTCAACATGTACATTAAATAAAGAAGAAAACGAAAAAGTATTAGATTGGGCAATAAACAATTTAAATTTAAAATTAATGGATATAAATATAGATATTAAAGGAAAATTGCAAGGATTTAATGAAAATTTGGATGAGAGTATTAATAAATCTATAAGAATATTACCAACAAAAAAGGAAGAAGGATTCTTTGTTGCTAAATTAAAAAAGAGATAGATTAAAAATAAGTATAATTCTAATTTTGTTAAATATAAACAAAACAAGTAAGGGATGATATAAACAATGAACAAAAAAGAATTAGGAATATATATCCACATACCATATTGTAAACAAAAATGTTATTATTGTGATTTTATTTCATATACAAATCCAAGTTTAGTAGAACAATATGTAAGAGCTATAATTCAAGAATTAGAAAAGTATGATTTAAATAATTATAATGTAACAACGGTATATATTGGAGGAGGTACACCATCATATATAAAAAGTGAATATGTAGTAAAAATATTAAATTTTATAAAACAAAAATTATTAAAATCAAATAATCAGACAAAATTTGAAGATATAGAAATAACTATAGAAGTAAACCCAGGAACTGTAGATAGAAAAAAATTAGAAGACTATATAAATTGTGGAATTAACAGATTAAGTATAGGACTACAAACAACAAATAATATTTTGTTAAAACAAATTGGGAGAATTCATACATATGAAGAATTTCTAGAAACATATAAATTAGCGATTGATGTAGGATTTAAAAATATAAATGTAGATTTAATGTTAGGATTACCAAATCAAACTATAAATGACTTAAAAAATAGTTTAAATGATATTATAAAATTAAACCCTAATCATATAAGTGTATATTCACTTATAATTGAAGAAGGAACAAAAATTAATGATATGTTAACAAAAGGAGAATTAAAGTTACCAAGTGAAGAATTAGAAAGACAGATGTATTGGTATGTTAAAGATAAACTAGAATTAAATGGTTATAATCATTATGAAATATCAAATTTTGCTAAAAAGGGAAAAGAGTCAAAACATAATGTTAATTGTTGGAAACAAAAAGAATATATAGGGATTGGTGTTGCAGGACATTCATATTTAGATGGAATAAGATATTCTAATTGTTTAAAAGTTGAAGAGTATATAGAAAATATGAATGATTTAAAAGATGCTTTAAAAGAAATAAAAAATACTGAAAGCAAAATTTATGAAATAGAAGAAATTCAGAGTTTAGAAGATAAGAAAAAAGAGTATATGTTATTAGGATTAAGAATGGTTGAAGGTATTAATATTTCAGAATTTAAGGAAAAGTATGTTGATAATCCTATTTTTTTGTATAGAAAGGAATTGGAAAAGTTAGTCAATGAAAACTTGATAGTTATTGATGCAGATAATATTAGACTTACAAATAAAGGTCTAGACTTTGCAAATTTAGTTTGGGAAGAATTTGTATAGGTAAAGGTTTTCTAATTTATCATAAAGTGTTGCTATTCAGCCCCTAGTACTATTTGATAATTTTTTAAGTTTTGATGGAAATTAATTGAATTAGAAACTATTAATAAATTTTAGAACAATAGCGGGTTTTATTTAAACTTTCTTTATTTATAACGATTTTAAACCCGCGTTATTGTTCGTGTGCCAAATTTTACGTAAGTTAAAATTTGTGTAAATTTGTTAGAAAATCCTTTTATCTAATAGGAATTTCGAAGAAATTTCCTATTAGATAAAAAAGTTCAAACATCCTTGTTTGGAAGGGTGCCATAAAATTTATTTAGAGTTTCTTTGAAAATTATATTGACAGATAAACTTAAAAAATTATCAAATAGTACTAGGGGCTGAATAGCAACACTTTATGATAAATTAGAAAACTTTTTTTTTCAAAACTATTGACAAATTCTAAAATTGAATATAGAATATTAACGAACATATTTTTAGAAAACAAAAATTCTATAAATGCCAATACAGGAGGTAAATATGATATCAACATTACATATAAAAAATATAGGAATAATAGAAGATATAACAATAGATTTAAATGAAGGTTTAAATGTTTTAACAGGAGAAACAGGAGCAGGAAAAACACTAATAATAGATTCTTTAAAAATAGTATCAGGAGGAAGATTTTCAAAAGAAATGTTAAGAAAAGGCACAACAAATGCTTTTGTTGAGTTATGTATATATTTACCTAATAATGAAAATTCAGTAGATGGAAATATCATAATATCAAGAGAAATAAATCTTAGTGGAAGAAATATGTGTAAAATAAATGGAAGAATGGTAACAGTAAATGAACTTAAAACATTTATGTCTAATTTTATTGAAATACATGGACAAAATGATAATCAAAATTTATTGGATAATAGAAAACATTTAAAATATTTAGACGGATTTATAGGAAAAGAAATAGAAAAAATAAAGTCTGAATATTTGCAGTTATATAATAGATATAAAGAAATAGAACAAAAATTAAAAGAAAATTATGGAGATGATAAAGAAAGACAAAGAAAATTAGATTTATTAAGATATCAAATTAAAGAGATAGAAGAAGCGGACTTAAAAGTAGATGAAGAAGATAATCTAGAAGAGAAAAGGAAAGTAATGCTAAATTCAGAAAAAATATTAGAAAACTTATCAGGAGCAGATGAAGTAATTGAAAATACTAGTATAGACAGTATAAGTACAGTTATAAGATCTTTAGAGAAAATAGAAAATATAGATAAAAAATATGAAGTTCTTAGTAGCAACTTAAAAAATATATATTATGAATTACAAGAATTATCAAGAGATATCAGCAAATATAAAGAAGAAATATTTTTTGACGAAGAAGAAAGAGATTATGTGGAAGAAAGATTAGACTTAATACATAATTTGAAGAGAAAATATGGAAATACAATTAAAGAAATATTAGAATATAAAGAAGAAATAAAAACAGAAGTAGAATATATAGAAAATTTAGAAGTATATAATAATAATCTAAAACAAGAAAAGAAAAAATTAGAAAATAAAATGGATATAATAACTGAAAAAATTCATAATTTAAGAAAAGAAAATGCACAAAAATTAAGTGAAAAAATAAATAAAGAACTAAATGAACTAGAAATGAAAAATGCAAAAATAAATGTACATGTAGATTATTTAGACGAATATTTAAAAACAGGAAAAGACATAGTCGAATTTTATATTATAACAAATTTAGGAGAAGATGAAAAAGAACTTTCAAAAATAGCATCAGGAGGAGAAATGTCAAGAACAATGCTTGCAATTAAGAAAGTTTTAGCAGATGTTGATGAAACACCAATATTAATTTTTGATGAAATAGACACAGGAATTAGTGGAAAAGCAGCAAATAGTGTAGCACAAAAATTAAAATCTATAGCAAATAATCATCAAATAATGTGTATATCACATTTACCAAATATTGCAGCAATTGCAGACTATAATTATTTTATAAGCAAAAATGTTATAAACCAAAGAACACGTACATCAGTAAAATTATTAAAGGAAGATGAGGTTGTAAAAGAGATAGCAAGAATATCATCAGGAGAAGTAAATGATATTACTTTAAAATATGCAAATGAATTAAGAAACAAAAAAGCATCATAATTTGACAAAGTAGTAAAATAGGTGTATAATTTTATAAGCCAAAAAAGAGATAGGCGTTTTTCAAAAAAATTGAAAAGCGTCTTACATTTTGATAATTTCCCAATTTAGGATGCGTTAAAAAGGGAAAGAATAAAATTAAAATTACAATTTTGAAAGAACATTCCAAAATTATAAAATAAAAAGATAAAAATTGTCATTTTTGGACGCGTCCCCAAAATGACAAAAAAGGAGAAGAAAATGAATAACCAAAAAAT
>CALXXK010000062.1 GCA_944392675.1 uncultured Clostridia bacterium | reverse complement strand
AATTATTAAATACTAGATTAAAAATAGGGAAAAAAAGCCCCGTCCCCAATTTCCCTATTCCTGCCCCAAAATGACAAAATCCCCTATGGACAATAAAAAAGAATGTGAATTTTTTGTGAATTTTTAAAAATAAAGAAAAAAGGAGAAAAATGATAGAATGAGTAAAAAAACCAATAATTTCTATCATTTTTTTGTTATAAAACTATTGCAAAAAAAGAACTTTATTGTTATGATAAATAGGAATATAATATAACATGTAGAATAATGAGTATAAGGAGAAAAAAATGATAGAGTTTAGAAATGTTACAAAGACATATGAAACAGGAACAAAAGCAGTAAAAAATGCTAACTTTGTAATAAATAAAGGAGAATTTGCATTTTTAGTAGGTTCATCAGGAAGTGGAAAATCAACATTAATAAAACTAATTCTAAAGGAGGAAGAACCAACAGCAGGGCATATCATAATAAATGGTAAAGATACAACTTTTTTAAAACCTAATAGAGTTCCATATTTAAGAAGAAGTATGGGAGTTGTTTTTCAAGATTTTAGATTATTACCAGATAAAACAGTATATGACAATGTTGCATATGCAATGTATATTGTAAGAGCTACACCTAGACATATACGTAGACAAGTTCCAATGGTTCTTTCACTAGTAGGTTTAAGCGGAAAAGCAAAAATGTATCCAAATGAATTATCAGGAGGAGAACAACAAAGAGTAGCTTTAGCGAGAGCATTAGTTAATAATCCATCAATGTTAATAGCTGACGAGCCAACAGGAAACTTAGATCCAGATACAGCATGGGATATAATGAATTTATTAAATGAAATAAATATGAGAGGAACAACAGTTGTTGTTGCAACACATGCTAAGGATATAGTTGACAAAATGAAAAAAAGAGTTATACAGATAAATAAAGGCGAAATAGTTAGAGATGATAAAAAAGGTGGGTATGATAGTGAAATATAACATATTTGGATATTTAATAGGTGAAGGATTTAGTAATGTATTTAAAAATAAAAAGTCAACTGGTGCTTCTCTTATGATAATGTGTGCAACTATGATAATTTTTGGAATCTTTTTGATTTTAGGTGAAAATATAAATCATATAGTACAAGAAGTAGAATCAATCCAAGGTTTAGAAGTTTTTATTAAAGATGAAGCGACAGATGAGCAGGTAAAGAAATTAGAAGAAGATATAAGAGCAATGGATGGAGTTAGTACAGTTACATATAAATCAAAAGAACAAGCGCTTGAACAAATGAAAGAAAGATTTGAGGATAAACAATATTTATTAGAAGGATATGAAGAAAATAACATATTTCCAGCTTCTTATATTGTAAATTTATCAGATTTGGAAAAAAGTCAAGAAATAAAAGCTAAAATAAAGACTTTAGAAGGAGTTAAAAGAGTTCAAAGTAAAGATGAAACAGTAACAACATTGGTAAATTTAGCAAATGGAATTAAAGTTGTAACAGGAGTAATACTTATATTATTAGTTATAATATCAATATTCATAATTTCAAATACTATAAAACTTACAGTACATGCAAGAAGAAAAGAAATTTCAATTATGAAATATGTAGGGGCAACTAATGGTTTTATAAGATGGCCATTTATAGTTGAAGGTATGATTATAGGTGTATTAGCAAGTATTATATCAATTGTTATAGTAGGAATTTCATATAGTTACATAGCAGAAAGTCTTGTTAATTCTGAGTTCTTACAAACTATAAATATGAGTCTAGTAAGCTTTGGCGATATGTTTAATTCTATAATATTTGTATATATGTTATTAGGTATAGGAATAGGAGCTTTAGGAAGTATAATTTCAATGAGAAAATATTTAAAAGTATAAAGGAGAAAACATGCGTAAAATTTTATGTGTTGTTTTAGCTTTTGTAATTTGTAGTTTTACTTTATTTTCAGCAGTAAGAGCAGAAGAAATTGATGATTTACAAACTCAGCAACAAGAATTGCAAAATCAATTAAATGATGCAAATGGTGAACTAGAAGGTGTACAAAGCGATTTGTCAGAAAATTTGCAACAAGTACAAAAGCTAGATGAAAAAATAAGTAATTCACAAACTGAATTAACTGAATTGAATAAAAAAATAACTGAATTGCAAAGTACAATTGATGAAGTTGAGGAAAAATTAAAAGTTGCAGAGGATAAATATTATAAACAAAAAGATATAGCAGAGCAAAGATTAGTTGCAATATATGAAGAAGGTGAAACACAATATTTAGATGTTGTGTTAACTTCTAGAAGTATATCAGATTTTTTATCAAATTACTTTTTAGTAACAGAACTTGCAACATATGATGCAGAAATATTAGAAGATTTAGAAAGACAGAAAAAAGAAATAGAAGATGATAAAAAGAAATTAGATAATTCAAAAGAAGAATTAGCAACTATAAAAACAAATCAAACAAGAACAGCAAAAATATTAGAAAACACGAAGTCAGTAAGAGAAAATTTTATTTCTAGATTGACGCAAGAAGAAAAAAAGATACAAGCAGATATAGAAGAATATACAAGAAGATTTGAAGAAGTAAATGCAGAAATATTGCAATTAGCATTACAAGGAATTGATACAAAATATATAGGCGGAGTGTTAGCTTGGCCAGTTCCAGGATATACCAGAATTACATCAAAGTATGGAATGAGAACACATCCTATAACAGGGGTATATAAATTACATACAGGAGTAGATATTAGTGCTCCAATGGGAGCTAACTTTATTGCAGCAAATGATGGTATAGTAACTAAAGCAGGAATGAATAGTGCATATGGAAATATGGTAATAATTGACCATGGAGGGGGAATTTCTACATTATATGCTCATGGCTCAGAAATATTAGTACAAGTAGGACAAACTGTAAAAAAAGGTGATGCAATATTAAAAGTAGGTTCAACAGGTTATTCAACAGGACCACATGCACATTTTGAAGTTAGAATAAATGGTGTTGTTACAGATCCAATGCCATATATAACAAATGGATTAGTTCCAGAATCACAAAATCAAGATACATCAAATGAAAATAAGAATACAGCAGATGAAAATACAAATACAGAACAAAATACTGTAACGCAATAAATAGGAAAAGCTACTATAGAAAAAATGGAGGTTTTTATGAAAAGGGTCAGTCTTAAAGTATTGGGAGTAATAGTTATAATAATTATGATAGGGCTACAAACTAGTTTATCATATGCAGTTTCACAAAAAGATATAGATTCTATAGACAACCAAATAGAAGAGAAAAAAGAAGAATTGAATAATATACAAACTGAAAAATCAGAAACTATGAAACAAGTAGAAGAATTAACTAGCAAGATTAATGATTATCAAGCACAAATAGATGAAATGGATGGAAAAATAGCAGATTTGAATAATAAAATACAAGAATCTGAAGAAAAAATAAATAAAGCACAAGAAGATTATAATAAACAAGAAGAATTGTTAGAAGCAAGACTGGTAGCAAATTATGAAGCAGGAGAAACATCATTTTTGGATGTTTTGTTATCTTCAGATAGTATTACTGACCTGATTTCAAATTATTATTTAGTAACTGAAATAGCAACAAATGACGCAGAACTTTTAGATAAAATACAAAAAGAAAAAGAAGAAATTGAAAAAGCAAAGCAAGATTTAGAAAATAGCAAAAAAGAATTAGATACATCTAAAGCAGAAAAACAAGGTGTTGCAACTCAATTGCAAAATTCAAAAGCTGAAAAGGATTCATATGTAGCACAATTATCAGAAAATGAAAAACAAACTCAAAATGAAATAGAAGAATTTGAGGCTGATAAAGCAGCAATTAGAAAACAAATTCAAGAACAGGCAAAAAAATATAGTTCACAAAAACCAAGTGGAGGAAGTAGCGAAAAACCATCATCACCAAGCGCAAGTGGTTTTATAAGACCAGTTTCAGGATATAGTATAACATGTGGCTGGTATGGCTATTCAGGTCATACAGGAGCAGATTATAGTGGCTCAGGAATATATGGAAAACCTGTGCTAGCTGCTAAAGCTGGAGTAGTATATGTATCAACAACTTTAACAGGTAGTATACCTAATTATGGATCAGATGGGAATTATGTAGGTTCATATAGAAGTTATGGAGAATACATAATAATAGATCATCAAGATGGTACAATGACATTATATGCACATGGAAAACCTGGCTCAAGGTTAGTATCACCAGGACAACATGTTTCACAAGGTCAACAAATAATGAGTGTAGGTAATACAGGAAATGTAAGCCCAAGACCAAGTCAATCTAATCCGCTAAACGGATCACATCTTCATGTTGAAGTTTGGGTAAATGGTACACCAGTTAATCCAGCAAATTATTTACCATAAAAAATGTTATTGATTAATTTTAAATAGGTTAATAATATTATTACTCTAGATAGATTAATAAATGTTAAAATTAAATTTTATATATTAAAAACTTTATTAATTAGGAGGAAACTTATGAAAAAGTACATGTTTAAATT
Organism: uncultured Clostridia bacterium; assembly: GCA_944392675.1. Lineage (GTDB taxonomy): Bacteria > Bacillota > Clostridia > TANB77 > CAG-508 > CAG-269. The sequence goes on along the minus strand of CALXXK010000062.1, from coordinate 4,034 downwards.
GATGGGGATAATTACAATATTAATATTTTTATTACAAGTAAATTTTTCTATAGCAGCTACTACAACTGAACTTAATAATGAGAAAGAACAAAATCAGCAACAAATAGATGAAAAAAATCAGAAAAAAGAAGAAATACAAGCTGAAAAGAGTGCAACAGTAGAAGAAATAGAAAAAATAACTACACAAATACAAGATTATGAAAATCAAATAAACGAATTAAACACAAAAATAACAGATTTAAATAATAAAATACAAGAATCTGAGGAAAAATTAAATAAGGCACAAGAAGATTATGATAAGCAAGAAGAATTGTTAGAAGCAAGATTAGTTGCAAATTATGAAGCAGGAGAAACATCTTTTTTAGATGTATTATTATCTTCAGATAGTATTACAGATTTAATATCAAATTATTATTTAGTAACAGAAATAGCAACTAATGATGCAGAATTACTAGAAAAAATAGAAAAAGAAAAACAAGATATTGAAAAAGCAAAACAAGATTTAGAAAATAGTAAAAAAGAATTAGATACATCAAAAGCAGAAAAGCAAAGTGTTTCAACACAATTACAAAGTTCAAAAGCAGAAAAGGATCAATATGTTACAAAATTAACAGCAGATGAACAAGCAATTCAAAGTCAAATAGATGAACTTAATGAGGCAAATAAATCAATAGATGCTGAAATAAAACAAAAAGAAGCTGAAATGAAAAGAAAATTAGAAGAGTATAAAAAGCAACAACAACAAAATAATGCTTCTAATTCAAATGGTTCAAACAACTCTAATGGAGGAACATCAACAGGAGGTGGTCCTGTAAGTTCATCAGGATTTATATATCCAGTGCCAAGTGCATATTCTAGAATTACAACTCAACTATATTATTCTAGTGGACAATATCATGGAGCAGTTGATTTTGGCTCATCTGGAATAAATGGACAACCAGTATATGCAGTTGCAGATGGAATTGTTTATACAGCAAAAGCATTAACAACAAGTTATGGGAATTATGTAATTATAATGCATGATAATGGATTATTTACATTATATGCACATGGACAAGCAGGTTCAATAAGAGTTTCAGAAGGACAACGTGTAAAACAAGGACAACAAATAATGAATGTAGGAAGTACAGGAAATTCAACAGGTCCACATTTACATTTTGAAGTAAGATTAAGTCCAGGTACATATGATTGTAGAACAAATCCTATGAATTATTTACCATAAGTAATAATGAATATAAATTATACATATATATTTATGGGCGGAATGCTTTCCGCCCGTTCATATTAATTTATCAAAAAAGGTTTGACAGTTGAACTAAAAATTAAATTTTGTCAGAATTATGCCTTAGGAAGGAATGCGATTAATTATGGAAGAAAATAAAAAATCAAAAATTTATAAAATAATAATGCTAGTTATATTAATAGTGTTTATAACATTTTTAATAACATCAATTGGATTTTATAAATATTTTACTAATGGTGATAATGCAAGTTCTTTATTGATGGCATCATCAGGTGATAACAACATAGAAAGTGAATTGAAAAAATATAGAGCATTAATAGATAAATATTATTTAGGAGAAGTGAATGATGAAGATTTAGAAGAAGGCGCGATAAAAGGCTATATAGAAGGATTAGGGGATGAATATACAGAATATATTTCTAAAGAAGATATGGAAGAATATATGCAAGACACAATGGGAAACTTTGTAGGAATTGGAATATATATGGTAAATGATACTGAGACAAATAGAATTATGGTATTATCTCCAATAAAAGGAAGTCCAGCAGAAAAAGCAGGGATACTTCCAGGAGATTATATAATGAAAATAGATGGAGAAAGTTATACAGGAGAAGATAATTCTATAGCAGCTTCTAAAATAAAAGGAGAAGAAGAAAGTACAGTTAAATTAGAAATTTTGAGAGGAACTGAAACATTAAATTTTGAAATAAAAAGAGAAAATGTAATAGTAAATCCAGTAGAAGGAAAGGTATTAGAAAATAATATAGGTTATATTAAATTTACATCATTTGATGAAAACACAGCTGAAGAATTTAAAGCTAAATTCGAAGAATTGCAAAAAAGTAATATAAAATCATTAATTATAGATTTAAGAAACAATGGAGGAGGACTTGTAGATCAAGCATTAGAAATTGCTGGATATATAGCTGATAAGGGTTCAGTTTTATTATATGAAGTAGATAAAAATAATAATGAAGAAGTAAAAAAATCTGATAGTAATCCAATTATAAATATGCCAGTAGTTTTACTTGTAAATGGAAACACAGCAAGTTCATCAGAAATTTTAGCAGGAGCATTAAAAGATTTAGGTAAAGCAAAAATAGTAGGAACAAAAACATATGGAAAAGGAGTAATACAAGAATTATTGACATTAAAAGATGGTAGTGGATTAAAAATAACATCACAAAAATATTTAACGCCAAATAAGACAGAAATAAATAAAGTAGGAATTCAACCAGATCAAACAGTAGAATTACCTGATAGTGTAAATAATATTTTGAATGTTGATGAAAAAGATGATACACAATTACAAAAAGCTATTGAAATATTAAAATAAATTTAATTTTATATAATAGGAAATTTATCCCAAAACCCTATTAGAAAAAAAGATTCATCAACAATGTATGCAATTTTTCTGAAGAAAAATTTATAACATGAACAATGATGAGAGCTTTGATAAGATTTTAGAAGGGAATGAGAAAAAGATGAATTTAGCAAATAAACTAACTATATTTAGGATAATACTGGTGCCAATAATGGTAATAATACCTTTTTTAGGTATAGAAGGAAATTTTTTGGGTATACCAATAGAATATATAATAATTGATATAGTATTTGTAATAGCATCAATTACAGACAAATTAGATGGATATATAGCAAGATCAAAAAATCAAGTAACAACATTTGGAAAATTTTTAGATCCATTAGCAGATAAGATACTAGTATTAGCAGCAATGATGATGTTAGTTGAAATGGCTAAATTACCAGCTTGGATACCAATTATTGTATTAGCAAGAGAATTTATGATATCAGGATATAGGTTAGTAGCTGTAGAAAAAGGTGGAAAAGTAATATCAGCTTCGAAATGGGGAAAATTAAAAACTGTAACACAAATGATAGCAATAATATTGGCATTTTTAGATTTAAATGCTTTTGGAGAATGTTTTACAGGAACATTACAAGGTGGAGATTTAGTATTAAATCTTTTGGTAACTATAATGATGATTATTCAAGTTATAGCAACAGTATTTTCTGGAATGGATTATATGAAAAATTCGAAAGAATTATTAAAGTAAAGTAAAAAATATTAAAATAGATAAGCAAATCAATATATATTTATATAGATGAAAATGTAAAAAAATGAAATTTGTATTGACAAATTTCATTTTCTGCCGTAATATATATAAGTATTTTTAAATAGAATTAAGGAGGAGACAGAAGATGGAAGAAAAGGAAGTAATATTAACTCAAGAAGGATATAATAATCTTGAAAATGAATTAAATTATTTAAAAACAGAAAAAAGAGCTGAAATAGCTGATAGAATAAAAGTAGCTTTAGGATTTGGAGATTTATCTGAAAACTCAGAATATGATGAAGCAAAAACAGCACAAGCTGAAAATGAAGTTAAAATTGTAGAATTAGAAAATAAATTGAGAAATGCAAAAATAATAGATGAAAAAGAAATAGATACAGAAACTGTTCAAATAGGAAATATAGTAAAAGTACTTGATATGGAATTTGATGAAAAAATAGATTATACAATAGTTGGTTCTACAGAAGTAAATTTAGCTGAAAATAAAATTTCAAATGAATCACCTTTGGGTAAAGCATTACTTGGTGCAAAGAAAAATCATGTAGTTGAGGTAAAAGCACCAGCAGGAATAATGAAATATAAAATTTTATCAATAAAAAAATAAATATAAGGGGACGTTCCTTAAATCCCTAAAATTCGGGAACATGGGGACGGACCTGTAGGGAATTTGGGGACGGGGCTTAAAATCCCTATAGTTA
>CALXXK010000061.1 GCA_944392675.1 uncultured Clostridia bacterium | reverse complement strand
GAGAAAAAAGCAATGCAATATTTATATAATGATGGAGGATTATATTATTTCATGGATAATGAAACATATGATCAAATACCTTTAAATGAAGAACAATTAGGTGATTGTTTAAAATATTTAAAAGAAAATATGGAAGTTACAATACTTTCATATAAAGGAAACATATTTGCAGTAGAGCCACCAACATTTGTTGAGTTAGAAGTTACATATACTGAACCAGGATTTAGCGGAAATACAACAACTACATCAGGAAAGCCAGCTAAGCTAGAAACAGGTTTAGAAATTCAAGTTCCACTATTTGTAGAAATAGGAGATGTATTAAAAATAGATACAAGAACTTGTGAGTATATGGAAAGAGTTTAAGAAAGGTGAATAGTAAATGGCTAAACTAAAAGAAGAGTATGAACAATTCTTAAATGATATCGAACAAAATGTTAAAAATAAAGAAGATTTGGAGTATATAAAAAATAGATTTGATACATTTTTCAAGTTTATATTAGAACAGATGGATTGTATTTTGACAGCGAAAGAAGATAAAATAGAAAAAATAGAAAAAAATCATAAAGAATTAGTAGAAAAAATGTCAAAAATGGAACAAATAATTCAAAACATTGAAAAAGACATTTATGCTGATGATGGTTTTGATTTTGAAATCACTTGTCCATATTGTAATTATGAATTCATAATAGATGTAGATGAAAATAAAACAGAAATAGAGTGTCCAGAATGTAAAAATATAATTGAATTAGATTGGACAGGTGACTTAGATAAAGATGAAAATTGCGGAGGAAATTGTTCACATTGTTCAGGTTGCGAAGATGAGCAAGAAGATAATGAAGACGACGATATGTAAAACAAAATATTAATAAAAAGTAAAGTGTGAGAGGAATATTTATAAAAATTCCTCTCATTTTTTATCTAAATAGAAAATAATATGAAACTTTAAGCTACACAACCTAAAATAAAAATTAATATTTTATTTTCAAAACTAACCATTTAATGAAATTTATTTTGATGAAATATAGAATATTCTACTGTATTAAAAATAATTTAAAGGATTTTGATATTTGCCATCCAAACGAATTCCTAAATGTAAATGAGGACCAGTAGTAGCACCATTTGTAGGACGACCAGTAGAATCTGAATATTGATTACCTTTTACACCGTAAACATATTTAGGACCAACATGACCTATAACCTGCCCCTGTTTCACAAAATCTCCAACATTAACTATAAAATTTGGACTACAATGGCAATAACTAACTTTTATATTATCAAAAGATAAAGTAATAGTATAACCGCCAGCACCTAAAAATTGTCTAAATGTAATTTCACCATCAGCAACAGCAATAAATTTAGTTCCTTCTGGAGCAGGGATATCAATACCAGAATGTGAAGAAGAAGCACCACTTGTTGGAGATACACGTTTTCCAAAATATGAACTAATTCTTGTATAACCAGGTAATGGCCAAACAAAACCATTTGGATTAAAATCTATAATTTCCGATTCAGAAATATTAGAATTAGAGAAATTTTCTTGACTAAATGCTGGAATAAAAAATATTGATATAAAAAGAGTAATAAAAATAATGATTAATATAAGATTTTTTAATAAGTTATAAATAAAATCACCACCTAATAATAAAACTCCAAATATTATTTGGAGTTTGCGTTTGGCAGGGGTAGAAGGACTCGAACCCTCACAGGCGGTTTTGGAGACCGATGTGCTACCATTAACACTATACCCCTATATCCAAAGTCAATTAATATCTTAGCATAAATTATCATTTTTATCAAGATTTTTTGAGAAATTTATTGACTTTTTTTAAAATAGATAATAAAATATATGAAATTAAATAAATTTTAGTTACTATGAAAAAGAAAAAATGCTTGAAAATTTATTTATAGAGAGCAAGAATTTGGTGGAAGTCTTGTAATAAATAGGCATGGGGAGCTTTGGAGTGACATGTTTTAATTAAGGTGTCTAAAACTTGAAGTTTTAGGAATTAGGGTGGAAACGCGGAATATAACTTTCGTCCCTAGCTATGCTAGGTTTCGAAAGTTTTTTGTTTTTAAATTAATTAGATTTAGCATCTTACACGTTTTTATTTCATTCATCAAACTTCGACGTGTAAACAATCTTTTACATATAAACAAAAAACTTTTGATACTAGTAAATAAAAAATAAGGGAGGAATTATTATGTTAAAATCAATGGACACACTTGTAGCACTTTGTAAAAACAGAGGATATATTTATCCTGGTTCAGAAATCTATGGAGGATTAGCAAATACTTGGGATTATGGACCATTAGGATGTGAATTAAAAAACAATATAAAATCAGCATGGAGAAAAAAATTTATACAAGAAAGTGAATATAATGTAGGATTAGATGCAGCAATTTTAATGAATCCAACAACATGGGTAGCTTCAGGACATGTTGGAGGTTTTTCTGATCCATTAATAGATTGTAAAGAGTGTAAAACAAGACACAGAGCTGATAAGTTAATAGAAGAATGGGCTCATGAAAAAGGAAATGATATGATTGCAGATGGTATGTCTGACGAAGAATTAATTAAATTCATAAAAGATAATAAAATACCATGTCCAAACTGTGGAAAAACTAATTTTACAGATATAAGAAAATTTAATTTAATGTTTAAAACATTCCAAGGAGTAACAGAGGACAAAACAGCAGAAATATATCTAAGACCAGAAACAGCACAAGGAATTTTTGTTAATTTTAAAAATGTAATGAGAACAACAAGAAGAAAACTACCTATGGGAATTGCACAAATAGGAAAAGCTTTTAGAAATGAAATAACACCAGGAAACTTTATATTTAGAACAAGAGAATTTGAACAAATGGAACTAGAATTTTTCTGCAAACCAGGAAGTGATTTAGAATGGCATAAATATTGGAAAGAATTCTGTGAGAACTGGTTAATAAATTTAGGAATGAAAAAAGAAAACATAAGATTAAGAGACCATTCACCAGAAGAATTATCACACTATAGTAATGCTACAACTGATATTGAATTTGCATTTCCATTTGGATGGGGAGAATTATGGGGAATTGCAGATAGAACCGATTTTGACTTAAAAAGCCATATGAAAGTATCAAAGGAAGATTTCACATATACAGATCCAGAAACAAATGAAAAATATGTACCATATTGTATAGAACCATCACTAGGAACAGATAGGGTGGCATTGGCATTCTTGTGCAATAGCTATGATGAAGAAGAAATAGGAGAAGGAGATACAAGAGTAGTATTACACTTACACCCAGTATTAGCACCATTTAAATTAGCAGTATTACCACTTTCTAAAAAATTATCTGATAAAGCAAAAGAAGTACATGCAAAATTATCTAAAAAATTCATGTGTGATTATGACGAAACAGGAAGCATAGGAAAAAGATATAGAAGAGAAGACGAAATAGGAACTCCATATTGTGTAACAGTTGATTTTGATACTTTAGAAGATGATACAGTTACAATTAGAGATAGAGATACCATGGAGCAAATAAGACTAAAAATCGATGAAGTTGAAAATTGGATAGAAAAAAAATTAGAATTTTAATAGACTTTTAGTGATAAAAGTAGTATAATTTCTACATAAACTAAATGGTTTCTTTGTAAAAGGGAGGGAATAAGATGGTAGGTGTAGTTAATGGTTTTAAATTAAAGGGACGGAGAAGAAAAGATGATAAATGGGATATATATATCATCTATATGCAAGATGGAAAAAGAGTAGAATCATCACATTATGAAGGTATTGAAGAAAAGAAGGTGCTTAGAATACAAACTTTCTTAAAAGATAATACCGAATACAATCGCCTAAAAGCACAGTTTTTGTGCGAAATTGTACCCATAGAAATGTTAAGGAGTGAGGTACAATTTATAATAGAAAGCTAATTAGTTAAAAACCAACTAGGAGGAGTAATATTTTCTAGTTGGTTTTCCCATTTAAGGTAAATTTTATCAAACTATTCATGATTATAAGCTTACTATAAATAAAAAAATGAAAACTTAATTGAATTCAAGTGACATATATTGACAATGATAAGAAAAAAGGATAAGATATAAATGAAACTAATAATAGGTTCTACACTAATGGAGGTAAAATCATGGGGAAAAAAGCAAATAATGTTAATTTGACAAAAGAAATGGTCTATGAAGAGTTTCGGCCAGAAATTGACACAATAGCAACGATTTATTTTAATCTTCATTTGATTGAATGGGAAAGGAAAACAATTTCAGAGAAAATAATATTTCTAGAAGAAGAAGGAATTATTTCACAAAAAATTATCAGAAAAATAGATAGTATATGGAAAAATAATAAAAGAAATTTCCAATTGAAAAACTATAAGAGAGAGATTTATATTCTCAAAGAAGAAATTGAAAAAACAGTAATAATGTGTAGAAAGAAGAAGCCATGATTGGCTTCTTCTAATTATATAAATTTCTTTCATACAAATCTTCTATAAAAACATCTCTTTCTTCAAAATTATCAACAAAACCAACTTTAGCAATATTCTGATTTACAGCTTGTATCCATACAGGTCTTTCTTCATAAAAAACATCACATTTTTCATCATTATTTAATATAAAATTAATTCTTTCATAATTCATAAAACTCACCTCAAAAAATATATTTAATATAAGTATATCCAAATAAAATAAGTTTATAACCAAAAATTTGACTTAAAACTATTTTTAATATAAAATATACAAGTGCAAAAAATTTATACATTTTAAGTGCATATATATGATGAAATAATATAAAATAAAAGTAATATCAAAAGACAGAAATAGTAGTAATGATGTAAGAAAAAATTTGTTACATTATTATCACAAATGATTAAAGAGGAGGTATTTTATGAAAGTTAAATATAAAAATAAAATATTAGAAGTTAACGAAAAAATAACAATAAGAGAATTATTAAAAGAGAAAATAAAAAACAGCGAACATATAGTGTTAGCTGCAAAATTTAATAATGAATATGTAAATTTACAATATGAAATAGAAAAAGATGGCGAAGTAGAATTAATAGATGTATCAACAAAAGAAGGAATGAGAGTATACAGAAAAACATTAATTTTTATTTTAGGAAAAGCATTTGAAAAGTTATATCCAGAAGGAAAAATGACAGTAGATTATCAATTAAATAATTCACTATTTTGTGATACAGACAATATAGAAATAACAGATGAATTTATAGAAAAGCTAAATAAAGAAATGAAAGAAATAGTACAAAAAGATTTACCAATAAAACAAGTAATAATGACAAGAGAAGAAGCAAAAAAATTATATGACGAAACAAACACAAGCAAAGGAAGATTACAATTTGATTTAACAAACAATCAAAAAATATATATGTATTATTGTGAAGATTACTATAACTATTGTTATGAAACAATAAGTGACAGAACAGGAACAGTAAAAATATTTGAAGTAGCAAAATATAGGGATGGTTTTTTAATAAGATATCCAAATTCAAAAAATCCTGAGAAATTACCAGATTTTATAGAAACAAAAAAATTAGCATGGGCTATGGATGAATATGAAGATATTCACAGAATTTTAAATATGGATACAGTATATAAATTAAATAAAGCAGTAGAAGAAAACAAAATAAAAGAAGTAATAATGCTTGATGAAGCTTTACACGAAAAGAAAATTTCTGATATAGCAGATAGTGTTGCCAAAAATAGAAATGTAAAAATGATATTAATAGCAGGACCATCATCATCAGGTAAAACAACATTTGCACAAAGATTAGGAATACAATTAAAAATAAATGGACTAAAGCCAGTAACAATATCAGTAGATAATTACTTTGTAGAAAGAGAGCAAACACCAAGAGATGAAAATGGAGAATATGACTTTGAACACATAGAAGCAATAGACTTAAAACTATTTAATGAGCATTTAACAAAATTGTTAAATGGAGAAGAAGTGGAAATGCCAGAATTTGACTTTCATATAGGAAGCAAAAAATATAATGGTAAAAAATTAAAATTACAACAAGACGAAATATTAGTTATAGAAGGAATTCATTGCTTAAATGATAGATTAACAAGTAGTATACCAAAAGACCAAAAATATAAAATATATATAAGTGCATTAACAGTATTAAATATGGATAGATTTAACAGAATATCAACAACAGATACAAGATTAATAAGAAGAATAGTTAGAGATTATCAATTTAGAGGATATACAGCAAAAGACACAATAAGAAAATGGAATAGTGTAAATAGAGGAGAAGAAAAATATATTTTCCCATTCCAAGAAGAAGCGGATAGTATATTTAATACATCACTAATATATGAATTAGGAGCATTTAAGCCAGTAGTTATGCCTTTATTAGAAGAAATAACAGCAGAAGATAAAGAATATGCAGAAGCACAAAGACTAATAAATATGTTAAAATATTTTAAAGAAATACCCGCAAATTATATACCTACAAATTCATTATTAAAAGAATTTTTAGGAGGAGGAGATTTTAAATATTAGTATGCCCAAATTAGCCTGTCTATTTTGGCACAAAAAAGGAGAAAAAATGAATTATAGAAATTTTACAGAAATAGACGAAGAATTTATATGCGATAATTGCGGAAAAAAAGTTCCAAAATTAGGGTATTCATGTAGAAATCACTGCCCTAATTGTTTGCACTCAAAACATGTAGACAAAAATCCAGGAGATAGACAAGAAGAATGTCATGGAGACTTAGAGCCAATAGGACTAGAAATAGATAGTAAAAAAGGATATGTTATTATATTTAAATGTAAAAAATGTGGAGCTATAAGAAAAAATAAAGCAGCTAAAGATGATAATATGGATTTAATTATAAAATTAAGTAGCACAGGGGGACGTTCCTTCAATCCCTAAAATTCGGGATAATGGGGACGGACCTTCGTAAATTTACCATTTTGGGGACGCATCCAAAAAGGGAATTTATTGAAAATATTTTATATTAATTAAACAAAAGTATTATATATAAATTTTATTAATTACTCAGCTAACATTACAAAACAAATAAATTCTAAAATTATCAAGCAGGCACCTCTCAAAGCAAGTTTGAGATTCTCCTACTTGATAATTAAAGAATTTATAATGTTCTTTCATTCGCATTCGTAATTAATAAAATTTATATATAATACTTCGTTTTTTATAGTAAAAAATGGTATAGAATCAAATTCCCTTTTTGGACGCGTCCCCAAAACGGTAAATTTACGAAGGTCCGTCCCCATTATCCCGAATTTTAGGGATTGAAGGAACGTCCCCTAATCTAAATTTCTCTATTTAAATTTCCATTGGTATACAGATTACCTTCAAATCTTTTTCCTTTTTTTACAGTTTCGAGAATATTATTAATTTCTTCAATGCTTTCATCTAAAACATCAACTCTAGCAAAATTAATATTAAAATCATTAGGACAAATAGAAGTTATTTTACTATTATAAACAGTAGTAACAGTTTGGATGTTATCTGGTAAAATCCTAAACTTCATATTTAGTCTATCTTTTAAATAATAGACATTATCAGAAATACATCTTTGTTTACAAGTAGGATAACACTTATCAGTCTCACCTAGTAAACAATAATTCATATTTAGCAAAGGAGTACGACCATATACTATCAATTCTTTTTCTAAATAACTATAATTACACAAATCTAATATCATATTTTTATCTGATTCAGGAGAAATGGTAAATCTACTAATTCCAAGCTTTTTTAATTCTAAAACAGTTTTTACATTAAAAACATTAAAAGTATAATTAGCTATAAGTTTAAAATGTTTATTTACATCTTTAAATAAATCCCCAAGTAATTTGACATTACAAATATTTGAAATAACAAAACCTTTTATATCAAATTTTCTTATAGTATTTTTTACATTTGTATAAAGCAAATTTTTATAATTTCCTTTTACAATAGTAGGCATATAGATATATAAATCAGCTTTTTTATTTAAAATATTTAAAATATTTTCATATTTCTTTTGAGTAAAAAATTTCAAAGGAATATATATACTATCAACATTATTTAAATCAATATAATTAAAATTATCATGTAGTAAATTTAACAATAAAGAAATTTTTGCATTACTAGAAGTAGATTTATTCATATTTCTCATATTATTCAAAATTTTATCTTTGTCAGATGTCACAACATAATCTCTTTCTACAGATTTTCGTGAAATATTTTCAATTGCAAAGTTTTGAACAGATTCTAAAGCATTTCTCCTTAACTCATTCAAAATACTTATTTTAGGTAAAAAGACATTTTTATCTAAATCTACAGTGATTTTTTTAAATTCAAAAGGAGTAGAATTAGTTTTTGAAATTTGATTAATAACAGTTTCTTCATTCAGTGGTTTGTTTTTAGCTTCTAAAGGTAAGAAATCTATTTTATAATTTACATCTAAATTTTTATAAACATCCAAATTATTAGCTGAAGTTATATTAATAGAAATAGGTTGTCCACTTTTAATAGTAACTTTACATTTTAAACCAATTTTAATATTTTCTTTTTTTGAAGTTTCTTTAG
>CALXXK010000060.1 GCA_944392675.1 uncultured Clostridia bacterium | reverse complement strand
TATTCTATCCAAATTATACCAATAATATGTTTTTTGTACAATATTTTTTACAAAAATGTAATAAAGTTGTAATATTTGGAAAGGGGACGTTCCTTCAATCCCTAAAATTAGGGATAATAGGGACGGACCTTGGACAATTTGCCATTTTGGAAACGCGTCCAAAAAAGAAATTTTTTATAAAAATTTAATATTTAGCTTTTAAATATTTTTACATTAATTAAGCAAAGGTATTATATATAAATTTTAGTAATTACTCGGTTAACATTACAGAATAAACAAATTCTAAAATTATCAAGTAGGCACCTCTCAAAGCAAGTTTGAGATTCTCCTACTTGATAATTAAAGAATTTATAATATTCTTACATTCACATTCGTAATTAATAAAATTTATATATAATGCCTTTGCTTTTTATTATGCTGAGAACTTTTTTAAAAATTAAAATTGAATAATATAGATTGAAACTTCTACTTTCTGGACGCATCTCCGAAATAGCAAATTGTCCAAGGTCCGTCCCTTTGTTCCCTAATTTTAGGGATTCAAGGAACGTCCCCTATACCTCTATTTACAAATCTGTTTTGACCTGTTTTTAGTTCTTTCAATAGTTTTTCTGTTACCTGATATGCGTAGTCATATTGATCTTTGTCTATTACTCCTTCTCTTAAAGCATTTTCTAAATCTGCTCTGTCGTCCAAATGTATATATGTAGATGATTTTGTAGCTGGTTCTTGATAATATATAATGTCTAAAAATAAATCATTATAATATGGTATGCCATCTACAATCTTGTTTTTTCCATATGTGATGTCAAAATAATATTCCAATATTTCTTTTTTGTCATTTACATGCGCTCTGACATTGTAACTTTCATCTAATGGGGTGTATTCTACTATTGTATAATTTTTGTCTAATTTTTTCACTAGTTCTCCGTTTATATAAATATAATATGGTTGTTCTATGTCTTTTACTTCTTTTAATGTTAGATATGCATTTAATTCGTCTAGTTTTTTTATACTTACATTTAAGTTTGTAACTTCTCTTACTTGTTTCTTTCGTACATCTACCCATCTGTTTAGTTCTTTCATAAATTTATCCTTCCTTTCATTAAATACTTTATTTATTTGAAGCATTTCTTGTGTTTTTTTATTAATTATATTTCTATGCCTTTGTTTTCAGTCACTAATTTTTTTCTTGATGTAGTTTTATCATAGTAGTTTTTTAAAAACATTATATTATCCATATTATATAATGTTCTTTGATACAAAAATTTCGCTGTGTCTTTGTCTATCTTATTTAGGTTACCATAATATTGTTGTATCGTTTTTATTATTTTAATTATTTCTTCTACAGTTTTATCTATATCATCATTTATTACTAACCATTTACATACATCTTTCATGTTTTTTAATTGATTTTTATTTCTGTCCATTCTTGTAGAATCTCTGTTTTTCATTTGAGCTGATAATATTTCCTTGTTTGGTGGTATTATATAAATAAATATTGAATTTTTGTATGTATCTTTAAATTCTTTCGCTCCTTTTGCACCCATATCTAGTAAAACTACTTTGTCTTTAAATTTTTGAGATTTCATATTTATTTTTGGTGCTCCATAATATTCTCCGTTTACCTTTGAACATGCTATTAAATTATTTGAATTATATAGTTGCTCATATTGTTCTTTTGTTATAAAGTTGTATTGTTCTCCACTGTTCTCTCCTGGTCTAGGTTTTCTTGTTGTATATGTTGATATTCTACAACATTCTTGTGGATATTCATTTAATATTTTATTTATTATTGTACTTTTTCCTCCACCACTTGGACCAATAATTCCTACTAATAAATTATTAATTATTACCATCCCTTTCAGTAATAAATCTCAAATTAGTTTAAATGTTATTATTATCAAATTAATTTTATAATATAAATATAGTGCTTCAAATTTAAAATTTTATTTTCGTAAAATTTGTTTATTTAATAGATTAATAGATTCTTTCTTCCAATGTTTTTTCTCCAAAAATCCTATTAAATTAAAGGTTCGCTAACAAATTTCTTTCTTATTAATAATAAATAATGCCAAAAACTCTTAAATTCTGTTCCTACTTGCTTAAAATCTTGCACTTGTGCTATGTATTCTATGCTAAAATCTTTAAATAGTTCTGGAATGATTTCCATATCTGCGTAAAAGTGTGGAACACCTTTTTCTGGTCCTTCGTCCATTCTTATCGCTGTGTTTTTATCTATTTTAGGATTGTTTTTATCTTTATATGTACTTGCATTTTTTGATCCTAATGTTAAAAAACATTCTCCATTTTCTTTTAACAAATTAAAGATTTTATTTATTATTTTTTTCATTCCTTCAGTATCTGTATGTGATATTACATTTCTACATAATATACAATCAAAACTATTATCTTGATAAGGTATATCTAACATATCACAATTTATTATACTTTCTATTTTTATATTTTCTTTTTGTGCCCATTTTTTTGTTTCTTCTATTGCATCTTTTGATAAATCTATGCTACTGACATTAAACCCTTTTTTCGCAAAAAATATGGTATGTCTTCCTAGTCCACAACCTATATCCAAAAACTGCTTTTTCTTCTGCCTTGTCCATCTGTCTGCTAAATAGTATGTTTCCATAGATGGCTCTCTCCAAATATTTTTTTCATCTTCATTATCTACTTTTTTCCAGTTCCATGGTTTTGATTCTATCATAGCTTTTTATTCCTTGAAATAATATTTAGGTTTTTAAAAGGTTACCCATAAACCTTATTTTATATAATATTTTTTGGTTATATAAACTCATTGTGAAATTAAAAATTCATCTTCTCTTTTCAATAATTTATCTGCCTTTACATTTTTCTTTGTTAAGTGCCTTAAAAATGAAACTTCCTCTTGCCAATATGTTCCTTCTAATTTTATAAAATTTTCATTTATTTGAAATTTACTATCTTTTTTATCTATTTTTGCCAAAGCTTCTTCAAAATCATGTCTTGTAATCTGCTTTTCACTTTCTTCTTTACAAATATTATAATTCGGACATTCTGTACTACAAAAACCAATTTTGCTATTTCCAATACATATAGGATAGCTTACACATGTAGGTTTACAATAATATATTCTAGCACTATGTCCATTATAATCTGGTCTTTTTAATATATAACTAATTCCACATGATGTTTTTTTGAAAACTGGGTAATTTTTATCTGAATTTTTAAAAACATTTAAAATCTTATTATATGTTTCTGGTAATAAGACTTTATGGTCTGGATCGTATTTATCAGGTATCTTTATATTTAAATCCGTTAATACTTTTTTTAAATGTGAATTTATCCTTATTCCTGATATAATACTCGCACTACAATATTTTAACACAATATTTGCTACTTTTTCAATAGTTTTTACATCTGTATTTAAACCTTCTATGACTGGTCTATAATAATTTATCAAATTTATATTTTTTAATTTTGATAACTTTTCCATTGTTTGTATTTGTAGTTTTTCGCTCCTATTTTCTAATTTTTCTGAAAGTCCTGAAAATGTATATAAAATAATAAGTTTTAGATTTATTTGTGAAAGTATTTGTGCTTGTCTATCATTAACATATCCTTTTGTGATTACTAAAACTGGATTTTCCATTTGTTTTTCTTCCATTATTTTTAATATTTTTATTGTGCTTTCAAAAACTTCTTTGTTTAAAAATGGATCTGTTTGATTATTAACTGAAATAGGTATTTCTTTTGTGTATAACTTAAATTTTAATAAATCTTCTACTAGTTTTTCTTCATCACTAATTTTTTTTACACATTCTCTTTCTCCTAGAACACTAAGTATACAATATTTGCATCCTATTGTACATCCATCATATGATGAAATTGAAATAGATGATTTTAAATAATTAATCATTGGCAATTTTCTCCCTATAAAAAAATTTCTTTGAGAAGTTATAGGGAATTTGGGGACGGGGCTTAAAATCCCTATAGTTAAAAAATGTTAAATACATTTTATTAATTTTTAATAACTATAGGGATTTTAAGCCCCGTCCCCAAATTCCCTATAACTTCTCAAAGAAATTTTATTCAGGAATTTTCATAATATTACTTAATCACCTAAATTTATTCCAATATCTCTTGCTGTTTTTACTAAATCATTATCCATTGTTACTTTTCTTATGTTACTTTCTTCTGTATTCCCAGATACTGCACCAATTTTTGTATTTTTACCTACAACTTCTTCTAATGTTGCATAATCTAGTTTGCCATCTTTTATAACAGCTAATGTTCCAAATTTTCCTTCTAATGCTAATTCCATTGCTTTTGTTCCATATTTAGTTGATAAAACTCTATCAAATGCTGTTGGTGTTCCTCCTCTTTGCATATATCCTAAAGTTGTATTTCTTGCTTCTAAACCTGTTAATTTTTCCAGTTGTGTTGCTACTACTTGTCCAACTCCTCCAAGTTTTGTGTTATCAACACCTTCTCCATTATCTCTTTTGCCCATAATTGTAATTTCTCCACCTTTAGGTTTTGCACCTTCTGCTACTACAACTATACTGAAGTTTTTTCCTCTTTTCTTTCTATTTTCAATTTTTTCTGCAACTCTATTTATATCATATGGAATTTCTGGAATTAGTGCAACGTCAGCTCCACCAGCTATTGCTGATTCTAGCGCTATCCAGCCTGCATATCTTCCCATTACCTCTAATACCATTATTCTGTGATGAGTAGCCCCTGTTGTATGAAGCCTATCTAGTGCTTCCATTGCAACAGATACAGCTGTATTGTATCCAAATGTTATTTCTGTACATGCAACATCATTATCTATTGTTTTTGGAACTCCTATTATATTTACACCTTTTGTATATAAATCTCTTGCTGATTTTTGTGTTCCATCTCCACCTAATGTAAATATGCAATCAAATCCAAAATCTTTGATATTTTTTATTGCTTCATCTGATAAATCTTTATATTCTATACTTCCATCTTCTTTTTTTACTTTATAATTGAATAAATTAGAATTAGTTGAAGAACCTATTATAGATCCTCCTTTTGGTAAAATTCCGATTGCTTCTCCATTTGCTGCTGTTGATAATAATTCAAAATCTTTTTTTAATAATCCATTATATCCATCAATTATTCCATAACATTCTACGCCATGATTTTCTGCTGTTTTTACTATTGCTCTTATTACTGCATTAAAACCTGATACATCTCCTCCATTTGCTAATATTCCTACTTTTTTTAACATTATAATTCCTCCCTTTTTTATTATTATATCGATTTTGTTAATTTTTATTATAAATTTTCTTAATTCATTGCAACAACTACACGGAAGCTGTAATACTTACCTCCACCTCCGCCGTAGTAATTAGCTCTATATAGCCCACTACTATGTGTACTTACATAATATCCTCCTCTACCGAAAAATGGCTTAGCAGAAGTTACCATAACTGCTCCATCAGAATTCCATCCTTTTGTTTCATACAATGCATCTCCTATATTAGTTTCATCCATGGTTGTCTTTGTATATAAATCATAATATTTTTTGTCTGGAAATTTTGTAAACCCTGAACCACCTGGTGTAGGATTTTCTTCTGTTCCATATACTGCCATTACATATTCATATGCTCCTCCTGCCATATCATAAATTCCATATATATTTCCTGTTGTGCTTGACATTTTTCCAATTTTTCCATTATATTTCTGTTCATCTTTCACTTCACTCCAATTATATGTTGAATCATATATTTTATTTTCTCCTGTTCCTTTTCCTACTCCTGTATAGTAACTTTCACATTGATTTACACTTATTTCTGTTCCATTTCTTCCATATTTACTTTGAGCTAAATATGCTACAGCTCCCCATTCTGTATTTTTCATCATATGAGCATCATATTTTTCTGTGCTTAGACTTTGAGATGTATAAAACATTTCAGACAAACTTATATTTCTTAAACTTGTTTTGTTTGGTAGAATTGTTGGTTCATCTGCTGTTCCTGTAGTTTCATATTTTCCTACCCATATTCCTGATAATTCTTTCTCTCCAAATGTAAATGCTGGGTGTACTATCCATCCTTCTCCTACTTCTGTCGCTACATTACTGTTTGTTATATCAGTTCCTATAAATTGCACATCTATTTTATTTGATGTTCCGCTTTGACTTGAATATTTTACTGATTTATCTATTTTATATGCATATCTTGGAATCCATACATAATACTGCGTAATTTCCCCTTTGTCATTTTTTACATATGCATTCGCCCATCTACTGTTACCACCATCTGTTGTTCCACCATCTTCCATATTCTCATCTGTTGTTTCTTCATAAGAATACCAATCTTTCTTTGTTGGATCTAAAACTATTTTAGGTGAGCCATCTTTTGCATATGTAATTGCCTGCATTTCTTCTTTTAACTCTGGTTGATTAGCTCCACTTATATCTTCTGGTGATACTCTTCCATTTGAATCAACTATTATTTCATATCCATCTATAAATATTGACATAGTTCCATCTTCATTATCAATTATGTCACTTTCCTTTAATCCTAAATTATTTTTTAAATTTGTTCTTAATTGGTCTTTATTTAATTTACCTTTATCATTTAAACTTCCTTCTACTTCTAATTTTACTTTTTCTTCTGCTGTCTCACGATTTGTTTTTTCTTGAGCCGTTGTTGCTTTATTTAATATTCCGTTTTCACCCGTTAACATAGCTATGGTTACTCCTGCTAATATTAATAAAATAATTATTGTAATCACTAATGCTATTAATGTGATTCCTTTGACTTCATCTTTTTTCATATGCTTTTCCTTCTTTCTTTTGTTTTATTATTTTTGTGCTAAAATAGCCCATTCTTTTTTGCATATATTTTAGCACTTTCTTTTAAATTCCTTTTTAATTTTACTATATTAAATAAAAAATAGCAAGAAATTTCTTGCCATTTTGTTAATATAAATTTATTAAATTTTTCTCCTAATTTTTCTATTTTGTGCTAACTAGAAAGTCGTATGCTTCTACATAATCAGAAGTTGTTGATATATTTAATTGTGTTGTTGCACCTACTTCTAACTCATTTATTATTCCTGTTATTTTTGCTATTTCACTTCCATCTTCTCTTACTAATGTTATTTCTATTTGTTTTACTGGTGTTTTTGCTCCTGAGTTGTTGGTTACGTCTGCCAAAAGTGTTGTCATTCCACCTTCTGTTGTTAGTTGTATGTTTGATATTTGTAATCCATCTACTTCTTTTGCTTCATTTAGTTTTGTACTTTTGTTTATTTTTATTCCGTCTTCTATTTCTTCTACATAACTCTCTTGATTACTGCTTTGATTTTGGTTTAACTCTTCTTCTTTTGTTTTTTTACTATTTTGTGATAGTGTTGTTATTAATATTATTCCTATAATAATTAGAATTACTATAGCTCCTAATGCTAATATCGATTTTCTTTTTTTCTTGTTTACACTTTTTTTACTCAAGATTTTTCCCCCTTTGTTTTTTATTTTATATGGACGTCGATCTTTGACGATTGTAGACGTCCATATACTTATGTCTTTTATTTAATATAAAGTGAGAGGCGCGAACCAATAAAGCTGTAGGTACCAGCAGGACCGTAGCCAATGCGATTGCTAGCGGGACCGACAACTGCAGCATCGTAGTTCCCACCACGAAGGAGACGGTACATGGACGAGTAGACCTCTGTGGTCCACTCTCTGACATTTGAGCTCAAATCAAATATGTTACTCATTATGTCACTTCCGAACTTTCCTGTCTCTTCTCTTGTTCCTGTGTGGTTTCCTGTTACTGCTGTTACCTTTTCCTTATCTGCTCCTTTTAATATATAATTTAACATTGCATCCCATTGGCTTCCTGCTATCATGCTACTTGTTACACTTGCACTTGTATGATATGGGTTTTTTTCATAATTACTGTCTTGGTTTAAATACATTTTGTACCAGTCTACACTTGCCATTGGTGTTTGTCCTATTACTGATTTTACTACTGTTCCGTTTGTGCTATTTGCTCCTTCTTCTGTATATAAGCTTGTTTCATATCTTCCTACATAAAATCCTCCATATTTCTTTACACTTTCTAGCATTTCTGTATATCTGTTATTTAGATATTCTCCCATTTCGGTTGCACTATTTATTCCTATTTCGCTTAGTTTATTGTAATTTACCGCATCATATTGGCTTCCTATTGTATATACCCATGATGTCTTTTCTGTTCCTGTTATTAATGCTGGTTCTCTATACGAATTTGTTCCTAATCCCACACTTGTATTTCTACTTGATGTTATTCCTGAGAAATCATATACTAGCCCTTCAAAATATTGTTCTTTACTATTTTCATTGTATCCTGATTGATATCTTACCATTGGTTTATATTCTGCTGTTATTGCTGTTTTTCCGTCCCATACTACATTTTCTACTGGTATCCATACATATTGATTTTCTTGTTCATCTTCTATTACTAATCCGTTTGCTATTTTGTTTGTTAAGCTTGATGTTGATACCCTAAATCCTGCTGGGATATATGCTGTTCCTACTACTTCTTCTTGCCCTTCTTCTCCTTCTAC
>CALXXK010000059.1 GCA_944392675.1 uncultured Clostridia bacterium | reverse complement strand
GCAACAACAACTGTTGTTCCTCTCATATTTATTTCATTTAATAAATTCATTATATCCCATGCTGTATCTGGATCTAAATTTCCTGTTGGTTCATCAGCTATTAACATTGATGGATTATTAACTAATGCTCTTGCTAAAGCTACTCTTTGTTGCTCTCCTCCTGACAATTCATTTGGATACATCTTCGCTTTTCCACTTAAACCTACTAATGAAAGAACCATTGGAACTTGTCTACGTATATGTCTAGGTGTAGCTCTTACAATATACATTGCATATGCAACATTATCATATACTGTTTTATCTGGTAATAATCTGAAATCTTGAAAAACAACTCCCATACTTCTTCTTAAATATGGAACTCTATTAGGTTTCAAAAATGTTGTATCCTTACCATTTATTATGATATGTCCTGATGTTGGTTCTTCTTCTTTTAGAATTAATTTTATTAATGTTGATTTTCCACTTCCTGATGATCCTACTAAAAATGCAAATTCACCTTTATTAACTACAAAATTAGCATTTTTTACTGCTTTTGTTCCTGTTTCATATGTCTTTGTAACATTTCTAAATTCTATCATTTTTAATCTCCTCATCACACTATTCTACATATTACACTATATTCTTTTTTATCATAACAATAAAGTTCCTTTTTTGCAATAGTTTTTTACTAAAAAAATAATAGAAATTATTGGTTTTTTTACTTATTCTATCATTTTTCTCATTTTTTCTTCATTTTAAAAAATTTACACAAAATTCACATTTCTTTTAATCCAATAAAAACAATAGTAAGCTTTTCTGTCATTTTAAGGACATAGTTATTACAATTTACAGCCAAAGCTAACCCCATAATATCTTAAAATATATGATTTTGAATGTGATTGGAATAATTTTAGAAATTATTAATTAATTTTTTGGAAAATGTTCGCGTCGAGCTTTAGCTCGGACTAAGTGAAAGGGTGCCAAAAAATTGATTTAGAATTTCTTAAATTATGTATTAAACCGAAAAATCATATATTTTAAGATATTATGGGGTTAGCTTTGGCTGTAAATTGTAATAACTATGTCCTCAAAATGACAATTTTTTAACAAAATTATAGTTTTTTATTTGTTTTTGTGATATAATATTATTGTGTTTAATTTAAGGAGGTCACTATGTCTGAAGATGAAAAATTTGAATTTGACATTGCTAATTTAAAAAAAGATTTAGCAATTGAAGATATGTTTGTAACAAATGAAGACGTTAATTTACTAAAAAAATATTACAATAAAGAAATTTCAATGAATGAAATGATTGATTATATTAAAAATACAACTATTTAACAGATTCCTACATAGAAAGGATGATAATATTATGAGTGACTTATATGAAGCAAGAAACTCTATTTATTGCTATCCCAATAGTAATGTATTAAAAAACAAATTTAATATAAAAGATAACAAATTATTAGAAGAACTAGAAAGAAAAATTACTCTAGTAAAATTATTTGAATTAAGACAAAATAATAATATAGGAAATTTTGATATTAATCATTTAATCAGCATACATAAGTTTTTATTTGAAGATATTTACCCTTTTGCAGGTCTTTTTAGAACAGAAAATATTGCAAAAGATAATTTTAGTTTTGCTGAATGGCAATATATCGAAGAACAATTAAACAATTTACTAGATAAATTAAAGCAAGAAAATTATTTGGCAAATCTCAATACCAAAACTTTTGTCAAAAGATTAGCCTATTACATGTCTGAATTAAATGTATTACATCCTTTTCGTGAAGGAAATGGACGTGTTATAAGAGAATTCATAAGACAATTAGCCTTTAAAAATGGCTATTTACTAGATTTACAAGATATTAATCCCAAAGAAATGCTAGCAGCTTGCATTAGGTCTGTAGTAGACACATCTAACCTTGAAAATATATTGTCTTTTTGTTTAAAGAAAATTTAATTATTTAGTCAATCATAAAATGCAACTAGATTCCTATAATCTAATTGCATTTTTACATTTTAATCTTTGTGCTCAAATAGCCCGTCCCTCTTGGCATATTTTTTCAGCAGTAATTCCAAAATATTTCATTAATTCTTCTGCTTTTCCTGATTTTCCAAAAGTATCTTTTATTCCTAATCTTATCAATTTTTTTGGATATTCTTCTGTCAAAACTTCTGCAATACTTGAACCTAATCCTCCTATAACATTATGGTCTTCTATACTTATTAATATTTTTGTCTCCTTTGCACATTTTATAATCATTTTCCTGTCTATTGGTTTTATTGTATGTATATCTACAACTCTAATATTAATTCCATTTTTCTTTAGCTCTTCTTTTGCTTTTAAAGCTTCTTGTACTGTCACCCCTGTAGCAAATACTGTTGCATCTGTCCCTTCTCCTATTTGCACTGCCTTTCCTATCTCAAATTTTTGATTTTCTTCATAAATTATTGGTGTTGCTAGTCTTGCCAATCTTAAATATACTGGCCCTTTTATTTTTGATATCTCTTCTACAGCCCATTTGGTTTGTACATCATCTGATGTTGATATAACTGTCATATTTGGTAATGTTCTCATTAATGAGATATCTTCTATCATTTGATGTGTTGCTCCATCTTCTCCTACCGTTATTCCTGCATGTGTTGCACATATTTTTACATTTAAATTTGGATAACATATACTATTTCGTATTTGATCATATGCTCTTCCTGCTGCAAATACTGCAAATGTACTTGCATATGGTATTTTTCCACAACTTGCTAACCCTGCTGCTGTTGACATCATATTACTTTCAGCTATTCCCATATCTAAGAATCTATCTGGAAATTCTTTTGCAAATAATTCTGTTTTTGTTGCTCCTGATAAATCTGCATCTAAAACTACAATATCTTTATTTTTCTTTCCTAACTCTAGCAATGCCTCTCCATAGCTTTGACGAGTTGCTTTTTTTTCATCTTTCATTATATCACTTTCCTTTCTTTTACATATAAATATCTTAAAAAATAAAATTTGATACCATAAGATCTATACTTATTTTTCAATTTCTAATTCTTCCATTGCCAATTTATATTGTTCTTCATTAGGAGCCTTACCATGCCACCCAACTTGATTTTCCATATATGATATTCCTTTTCCTTTTATTGTCTTTGCTATTATACAAGTTGGTTTTCCTTTTACATTTTTAGCAACATCAAAAGCTTTTAATATCTCATCTATGTCATGACCATTTATTTTTATTATTTCAAACCCAAAACTTCTAAATTTTTCATCTATTGGATATGAACTCATAACCTCTTCAATTGTTCCATCTATTTGTAAATTATTATTATCAATAATTACACATAAATTATCTAATTTGTATTTATTAGACGCCATAGCAGCTTCCCATATTTGTCCTTCTTCTATTTCTCCGTCTCCTAATATACAATATACTCTGTAATTTTTATTATTCATTTTTCCAGCTATAGCCATACCATTAGCAGATGATAAACCTTGTCCTAATGAACCAGTTGTCATATCTACCCCAGGTACTTTGTTCATATCTGGGTGTCCTTGTAAATTACTGTTTATATTTCTAAATGTCTTTAATTTTTCAATTTCAAAAAAACCTCTATTAGCTAAGCAACTATATAATGCTGGTGAACAATGTCCTTTTGATAAAACTAATCTATCTCTATCTTCCCATTTTGGGTTTTTTTCATCAATATTCATTTCATTAAAATATAAAACGGTCAAAATATCAGCTATTGAAAGTGAACCCCCTGGATGACCTGATTTTCCTGAATATACAGCTTCTATGATTCCTTTTCTTACTTCAACAGCCTTTTTTTCTAATTCTTGTATATTGTCAATTTTCATTTATTATCCTCCTTATATAATATACTTATTATTAATATATCACATGTATATTTTTTTTGCTATACTTTTTTGTCATTTTGGGGACGCGTCCAAAAATTACAATTTTATATTTTGAACATATTAATTAAGTTTTTGTAATAAACTTCAAAATTGTAATTTTTGGACGCGTCCCCAAAATGACAAAATGACAAAAATCCTCGTTTCTTTGGTAATTTAGTGTTGCAAAATAGTATAACTATTTATATAATTGAATATATATATTAAAAGGAAAGGACTTGATAATATGTTTGATAAATACATTAATAATTTAAAAGATGAAATAATTGCAGAAACTCAAAAATTGATACAAATTCCAAGTATTTATTCAAAGTCTGATAATCCATCACATCCTTTTGGAGAAAATGCTAATAAAGCTCTTGAATATATATTAGATTTAGGGAAAAAATTAGGTTTTAAAACTAAAAATATTGATGGTTATTGTGGATATATTGAATTTGGAGAAGGAGATAAACTTGTTGGAATTATAGGGCATTTAGATGTTGTGCCTGAAGGAGATAATTGGACTTTTCCGCCTTTTAGCGGAAAAATCTCTGATAATAAAATTTTTGGTAGAGGTTCTATTGATGATAAAGGGCCTGTTATTTCATCTTTGTATGCCATGAAAACTGTTATGGATAATTGCAAAATAGATAAAAGAGTTCGTCTAATTTTAGGTTTAAATGAAGAAAATGATTGGGATTGTATTAAATATTATAAAGAACATGAAGAATGGCCAACTATTGGATTTAGTCCTGATGCTGATTTTCCTTGCATATATGCTGAAAAAGGAATTATCTCGCCTTATTTAAATATGGACTACTCACAATTTGAAAAAGAAGACATCGTTTTGGAAAATATTGATTGCAACAATAATGCTATAAATGTTGTTCCTAAAATTTGTAGTTGTGTTTTAAAAATTAATAATAAAAATATATCTTCTAGTGAAATTATTAATAAATTAAAGAAGTTTATTGATGAACAAAATTATGAAATTGACATTTATAAAATTGATGAACATAGAATAAAACTAACATCTCATGGGATTCAAGCACATGCGGCTCATCCTGATTTAGGTATAAATTCAATTTCTAGACTTGTTATAACTTTAGATAAAGTTTTCAAAACATATAATATAAATATCCCTATTTTTGAATTCTTTAACAAATATATAAATACTCAATATGATGGTCAAGATTTAGGTATATCTTGTGAGGATGAGTCTGGAAAACTAACTTTAAATGTTGGAAAAATTGAACTTAACAATCATGTTTTAAGAATAGGAATGAATCTGAGAGTACCTATAAAAACAAAACTTGCAGATATTGAGGAAACTATCAAAAAGCAACTTCTTTCATATGAAAATATCGAATTAATTATAAAAGGTAAAAAAGAACCTCTATATGTACCTAAAGATTCTTACTTAGTAAAAACATTATGTAATATTTTTAATGAAGTAACTAATTCAAGTTTAGAACCTATTGCAATCGGTGGTGCAACATATGCTCGTGCTTTTGAAAATTGTATATCTTTCGGAGCTAATTTACCTTACCAAGAAGATATGTGTCATAAAACCGATGAATTTATTTCTATAGATAATTTGATTTTAGCTACAAAAATTTATGCTAGGGCTATTTATGAATTATAGGGAAAAAGGGGCGTCCCCTTTTTCCCTATTTATTTTTTAATTTTATAAATAAAATCGCTGTAATACCTATTATTAATAGTATTAATATTATTTTTACTATTGAAGAACTACCTTTATTATTTGTTTCTGAAATTTCTACACTTCCTATGTGATTTCCTCCTACATTAGTATCCCACATGTTAATATTTGCCAATTTTATTTTGTAGTTATCATTATCTTGTAAGCTTTCAAATGGCTCTTGTATATTTACGTACACCTCATAATTTCCTATATCGATATTTCCTGGAATTTTTTCTAATATTATAAATTTATAAAATCCATCTTTTTCTTTTTCTCTAATATCTATATCTGTTTTTATATTATATTTTTTATCACCATTTTTTAAGATTACTTCTACTTGTTTTTTTCTTACAATATTTGCAAACCCTACATTTTCGATATTCATTTCTATTTCTATATTTCCAGTGTTTGGTTGCATTTGTATATCAGATTCTCTTAAAACCAGTCTATATCCTAAATGATCTTGTATATATTTATATCCAGTTTCACTATTATATATATCACTGTTATTACTATATTGAACTTGTTTCCACTTTTCTTTTACTTCTCTATCATAAGTTTTATTTAAATAAACACAATGCCTTTTTTTCATGTCTGCAATTGCTTTTTCTAAATCTGTATATACACTATCTTTGTTTTGACATTCTCCACCAAAAATTGTAAATAATGTCTGCTTCTCTTGCCAAATTAAACTTTCATTTCTTTCATCTTTTTCATATGTTCCTAAATCTGTATCAGAAGCTAAATATCCATCATTATGAAGTCCTAATCTTGCAATTTCATCATTTGAAAAAGCATTTTCTTTAGTTACCGTTTTATTATTTCCTATGTAATCTGTTATAAAGCTTGGTCTTCTTAAATTAATTTGAATACTTTCTGGTATTGTATCTAATAACTTTTTTATTAACTCATTTCTTTTTTCTTTGTCTTCATCATATTTTCCATCATGCCATTCTCCATATGAGCCCAAAAAACCTGCTTCTACTACTAAAATAATATCTTGATTCTTTGTATATATATCTTTTAAGCTATCTATTTGCATTAATATTTCGTCAAATTCAGGTTCTGGATTTTCTTCGCCTTTACTATCATAAACTACTCTAAAAATCACTTGATATCCATATTTCCTCATTATTGAAAAATATTGGTTAATATCTTCTAGCTTTTTTTCTGATAATTGCGTTTTTGACACAAATTTTTTTAAATTTAATTGAAATGAAATTATTGAAACATCTGTATCTTCTTTTTTTATATCTTCTATTTTATCTTCAAAATCCGAAAAATTTTCATTACCTTCTTGAAGTTCTATTTGAACTAATTTATAAAAACCTCTATCAGGATTTCTTAATGTCTCTTTACTTTCTTCATATTCATTTGCATTTGATATATTTTTTCCCATTATTAATATTAATAATGGGAAAATTAAAAATATAATATATAATTTTCTTTTCATAAATTTATCCTTTAATTCTTTAATTATTATAATAAATATTTATTAGCTTGTATACCATTCTGCTGGCATTCCTAATGCTTTTTCATCTAAGTTATCACAAGATCCAAAACATGAAGTTCCATCTACTCCTGTTCTTTGCCATAATGCTGGTGCTGTTGTTATTTCATCTAATCCATAAAATGTAGATTTAAAATTTGTTACTTTTTGATTATTATGAAATAATTTATCTGGTATAGATTGTATATTTAGACATTTATAAAAAGCTTTTTCAAATGTTGTTACTTCTGGATTTTTAGCAAATAGTCCTTCAGGTATACTTGTTAATCCTTCGCATTTTGCAAATACTTCTGTAAAATCCGTTACTTTTGTATTATTTGCAAATAAATTTTCTGGAATACTTGTTAGTCCTATACATCCGTGAAAAGCCCCATCAAAAGATTCTGCATTTACCGCATTTGCAAATAAATTCTCTGGGATATTTGTTAATGATTCACAACCATTAAATGTATCTTTAAATATAGTTATATCATCAGGAATGTTACTAAATAAATCTTCTGGGATACTTGTTATACTTTTACAATCTAAAAATAAATATTTCATATTTTCCCTACAATTCATAAAAGTATTTTCACTTGGTGAAGGTATTGCACCTGCTAAATTCACACAATCTGTAAATTCATATTTTCTAGCTTCTATTTCTCCCCATGACTTTAGTCTTATTAATTTTTCAGCTAGCTCTGGTTTATTTATTTTTTCTTCATCACCCAACACATAAGTTTGAAAATATTCACATATTCCACTAATGATAATATCATATTCTCCTGCTTCAACTTTCCATGTTGTTACAAAGTCTTTCTCTGTATAAGATGGTGTATTTTCTTCAGATACAGTAATTCCTACTTTTTTTCTTGCTGTTATATCTCCATTTGAATTTATATAAACAACTTCATCACCTTGTAATTTAAATATGTCAGTTGTTTTTCCATTTCCATACCTTGTAGAAGTTTCTAATAATTTTTGAGTATTTATTACATTTTTCTCATTTATAATTCCTTTACTTCTCAAATATGTCAAAGTATCTTCAGTCGTTCTATTTACTTCTTTTACTATTCTATTCTCATAGTTTATTAAATTTATTTGCTCAGCTACACCTGCTATTTCTGTTTGTAATACTGAATTATTAGCTTTATTCAATATTCCATTTTCTCCTGTTAACATTGCTATTGTTACTCCTGCTAGTATCAATAACACAATAATGTTTAGTATGTTGTTGAGGGTTAGGCTGTATAAAATCAGACTGGAATAGTTTACTAAACCAGCCTGACCCTCTATAACATTCATCGTAGTAAATTGCGGTAACATTTTATCTATCTCTATGGATTTTCTATCTCTTTCTCTCACTTAAATTTCTCCTCTTTCTTAAACTTTATTCTCTCAAACATTGTAATTTTCAGGTTTTCATTGTATAATTTAAGCATAGTTTCCCCCTCCCCAGATTATCTCGTATACAGGAAGATATACCTACTGAAAACACTATATTTTTTCATAAAGTACATAT
>CALXXK010000058.1 GCA_944392675.1 uncultured Clostridia bacterium | reverse complement strand
ATTTCAACTTTTGCAAGATTGCCATCTGTAGTATCTTCAACATTTGCAGGTGAAAATATAGCAGCAGGTGATTGGACTTTTAGTATAATTATATATGTAGCTACATTTATTATAATAGGATTAATTATTTTTATAGTAAATAAGTTTGATAAATCAAATACTACTAGACAGGTTTTAGATACAATAAAGAAATAAAATCTAATTCTTTTGATTGTGAATTAAGAAAAACTGAATAATGTAAAAAATCAAAAGTTTTCTATCTCACTTTGCGAAAATTAAAGGATGGAATGGAGGTTAAAATGAAAAATAAAAAATTAACAATTATAAAGGAAAGATGTCCACAAAATCATAAGTGTCCGGCTGTGAAAGTTTGCCCAGTTGGTGCTTTATTACAAGAAGGTTTTTCAGCACCTATAATTAATTATGATAAATGTATTA
The DNA here is from genome assembly GCA_944392675.1 of uncultured Clostridia bacterium. Lineage (GTDB taxonomy): Bacteria > Bacillota > Clostridia > TANB77 > CAG-508 > CAG-269. The sequence goes on along the minus strand of CALXXK010000058.1, from coordinate 8,510 downwards.
AATGTGGTAAATGTTCAAACTTTTGTCCAAAAATGGCATTAGTACTAATTGAAGAAAATTAATTACATCTACAATGATAAAAGTATCTAATAAGAAAGAAACTAAATTAAATGGAACTTTCTTATTAGATACTTTTTAAATTTTTTATCACAAAATTTGATAAGTAATAAATAATCAATTAAAAGGTTATATTATAAATCTTGCAAATTAAAATCTTTAGAACGAGCATATGGTTTTTGTATATCAGTTATTCCAAGTAAATAATCTATAGAAGTATTATAATAATAAGCTAAATTAATTAAAATTTTTGTAGGTATATCATTTTCTCCAGTTTCATATTTTGAATATCCAGTTTGTGACATGTTTAATATAGCTGCAACTTTTTTTTGAGTTAAGTCATTATCTTCTCTTAAAGATCTTATCCTACTATAAGCATTTTCATATTTATTATTCATACTTGATTTCCTCCTTTGTATTATGTTTTCCCATTTCAGCATTTTTAAAAAAATTGAGGATTTTTTTATATAAAAATGTAAAAAGTGTATGAAAATACGCAGAAAATACATTTTATAAAAATATTTTAAAATATATAAAAATTACTATTGACTTCTAACCTAAATTAGGTTAAAATATAAATCGAACAACCTGAAACAGATTAAATAAAAAACGAGAAAACATAGATGAGGCAGCTCTTAAATGTTTCAGGAAAGAAGCTGTTTTGTCGATTTCTTGACTATAAATATAGTGAGAAAATAAATACATTTTGAGAAAATAAGGAGGTGAAGGAGGAAGATGTGAAAAGAGTTATATATCATCAGGGGAAAAGAATGATTAAAAAGAAGATAAATAAGAAGAAGGTTATATTAGTAATACTTGTGATTGTAGTAGTAATAATGCTAATTTTAAATCTAAGAAAAGAAAATAACCAAGAAACGGAGACACTTTCTAATGCTGATACCAATATTGTAGTAGAAGAAAATACTAATAATACTATTAGTAAGAAAACAAAAAAATATGAAGATGTTGATATACCAGAACAATTGGGAGGTTATAATGTCCTTGGACAGCTAGTACTTGATAAAATAGGAGTTAGACAAAATATTTTATATAAAACTGAGGATGCGTCTTTGAAATTGGGTGTAACAAAATTTTATGGACCAAAAATAAATGAAGCTGGGAATTTTTGTATTTGCGGTCATAATTATAATAATCTTTTAAAAAGATTAGATGAAATGAATGTAGGAGATCAATTCTATATAATTACAAGAGAAACTAAAGAAAGAGTAAATTATCAAATATATGATAAATATTCTTGTGAACCAACAGATTTATCTTGTTTAAATCAGAACCAAGATGGAAAAAAGGAAGTAACTCTAATAACATGTAATCCTGGGGGATTAACTAGACTTATATGTAAGGCAAGAGAAATATAATGCCAAAGGCATAAAAAATGTATTAAAAAAAGTACATAAGATTATAAAAATTAGAAAGGAAAGTGAAAAAAATGAAAAACAAAATAATAGGAATTTTAATAACATTAATAATAATGATAGGAATAATGGCTAGTCAAGTAATGGCAGCTACAATAAATGCAAGTAGTGCAGAGGTTAATAAAGGAGATCAAGTAACAGTAACAGTTAACTTAGACAATGAAACACAAGCAGTAGGATTAGAATTAACATATGATGCAAGTAAATTTGAATATGTAAAAGGTTCAGTAAGTTCAAGTATAGGAGATATAACTACAAATGATACAGTAGAAGGAAAAGTAAGTATATCAGCAGCAAGTGCAACAAAATCTACAAATTCTGTAACATTTACATTTATAGCTAAAGAAAATACAGAAGGTGCAGCTTTCACAGCTAATGGATTAGTTACAGAAAGTGGAGAAGAATTAACAGTAAATAGTGTATCAGTAAAAGTTGTAGAACCAGCTGAAGAACCAGAACAACCAACAAATCCAGAAGATCCAACAACTCCAGAAGAACCATCAACTCCAAATACAGACAATACACAAAATAATGAACAAGCTGGAAGCGAAACAAATGCAGGTTCACAAATAGTTGATGAACATGGAAATGTTATAACAAAATTACCTCAAACAGGAGTAACAGTATTCCAAATAGCAGGTGTAGTTGCAGTAGTTGCAATAGCAGCAGTTTTAGTAATTAGAAAAATAAGAAAATAATTTAAATTCATAATTTAAGGGAGGAAAAAAAGTTGAATAAGAAATTAAAAATAGTATCATCAATAGCATTAGCTGGAATGTTAGTAACAAGTAGTTTGGGAATGAGTAGAGCATTAGCTGCTGAAACACCAGACTATGAAACAAATCCAGTAGCAATATATAGAAAATTAGTAGAAGGTAAAACAGTTGTACCATTTGTATTAGCAAATAAAGATGATGTAGTAACTGTAAAAGAAGTTGTTGAAAATGATTTATTTGCTGGTAAAGTAGTTACATTTAACGGTACAGCAATACCAGCTTTAGATACTGTAGTAGGTACAGGTGATAAATTCACAACAGTAGACGGAACAGAATATACAGTAATAGTATATGGTGACGTTGATGGAGATGGAAAAGTAGGAGTATTAGATGCATTACAAGTTGAAAAAAATAATGTAAATATGATTACTTTAGATGATGTACAAAAAGAAGCAGCAGATGTAAAAAATGATGGAAATGTAAATCCATTAGATTCATTAGCAATTAAAAAATATGATGTAAGATTATTAACTGATAGTGTAATAGATACATTACCACCTAAAGAAGAAGTTGTAGAAGAATCAAATTATACAATTTCATTAAAAGATGCTTCATATATAAATAATGTTAACAATTCTGATGTTAATTTAAATATTGCTTTAAAAGAAACATTAGATGAAGCTAAGACAGGATTAAAATTTGAATTTGTAGATAAAAATCAAAATAAAGTAGAAGTAGAAAATGTTACAATACCAGCTCATACAGACTTTGTTGAAGGATTTGTATCAAAAGATTTAAATACTTTAGCTGATGGAACTATAACAATTAATTTATATGAAGGAGAAAAAATTGTAGCTACATTAAGTGTAGAGAAAAATACAATAACTCCAGCTGCTGCAAAAGTAACAACAAATCGTACAAGTACAAGAGAAGCAACACTTTCATTAGAAAAAATGGGAGTAAGTGATGTAACAAAAGTTAATTATGTTGTATCACCTATAGATACTGAAATTGGAAGTGTTGCTGAAGAAACTCTAACAAATTCTGTAAATGTTGAAAATGGGAAATTAGAAAATGCAGTTATAGCTAGAAGCTTAGAAACAGATAAAGCATATAAGATATTCTATACTGTAGAAAATCAATATGGTTCAAAATCTGAAATGAAAGAAGCAGTTATAACTAAAGATAGTACTTCTGTATCAACAGAAAAAGCTATCGAAAAAGTTGAAACACCAGATTTAACAGCTGGAGAAACAGAATTTACTTGGGAACAAAAAGAAGCTGATAAAACATATGTTGTAACATTATATAGAGATGGTGCAGCAGTTGCTGAAGCTGAAACAACAGATTTAAACAAGAGTTTTGTAGAAGAAATGAAAACACCAGGAACATACAAAGTAGCAGTTGTAGTTAAAGGTGCAGAAGATGGAACATCTAAAAATTCATCAGCTGTAGAATCAGGAGAAGTTACTGTAACAAAATTAAATGCAGTAGAAAACTTAAGATTTGAAAATAGAGAAGAAGGAAAAGTATTCTTAGCTTGGGATAATTCATATAGCAAAGATGACTTTGCTTCATATGATATAAAAATATATACAGTTAATGAAAAAGGTGAATTAGTAGAATCAGGAATTTCAGTAAATGGTGCAAATACAGATGCTCAAGGTAATGTTATAAATGAAGTTGAAGTTAATTTAGCTCCAAATACAATATATGTGGCTAAAGTTAAACTTAATGCAAATGCAGATCAATCAGCTGTATTAGGTTCTGATGAAGCTAAGTCAGAAGAATTTTATATTGTAGAAGCTCCTAATATGAATTCAGCTGTAAAGGGTGCAACAAGTGTTACATTTACAATTAATCCAATAAATATTGCAAACAAAAAAGTATCATACAAAGTAGAAGTTTATGATGTAAAAACAAATAATGATCAAACAGAAGCAAGATATACATTAAATTCTACAAGAGATGTTACAGTAAGCAATGATAATAAAATTACTATAGATGGTTTAACATCATTAAATACATATGCATTTAAATTAATTGCAACAGTTGATGGAAATGAAGTAAAATCAGAATATAGTGATGAAATTAGAACATTACCAGTAATCAATAATTTAACAGTTACAACAGATGTAAATGAAGCTGGAAAACCAAATTCAGGAAAAATAGCTGTAAATGGAACTTCATTAGTTATAAATGGTGAAACATTTAAAACTGAAGGAGCAACAGCTGGAGAACAACTTTATGCTGAATTAGGAAATGTTGTTAATATTGTTAAAGCTCTTGAAACAGGAGACGTTTTAAGTGTTGATGACAAAAATACAACAATTTCTGTAAAAATAGATGGAAATGCTTCTGTTGCTGATACAGAAAGAGATTTTACATCATGTGGTGATTTAAAAGGTACTACAGTAGAATTAGAAAGTAATAAATTTACAAAAACTATAAAAGGAAACTTCAGCAAATTAGTATTAAAAGGTGAAGGAGCTATATATGATTTATCATCAAAGGTAAATGGAATTGATGGTAAAGCCCCTACTATCGTTGTAGCTAATGGTGTAGAAGTTGTAGGAGATAAAACATATGCTGTTGAAGCAAATTCAGAAGTAAAAATAAACAATATTAGCATTAAAACAAAACAACAAGTAAATATTACTGCTACAGGAACAACATTAAACGTAGCAGCAAGTGATGTAGAAAATGATTTAGTATTTGTAAATGATGCAGGAAAAGAAGTAACAATTACTTTTGAAGGAAATGAACAAAATACAGCACAACAAAAAGGAACAATTACAATTAAAACAAATGGAGGAAGTGTTACTGTTACTGCACCAAAATCAAATGTAAGTGCAGAAATGAAAGTTGAAGTTACTAATGGTACAGTAGATATTCAAGATCCAGCATTAACAGGAAACAAAACTGTAACTGTTTCAGTTGGAGAAGGAAAAACTTCAGAAGTAGTTGCAAAAGCACAAACAGTTGCTCCAATAGCAATTAATGGAAAAGAATTAAAAGATTACACTGACGAAGAAATAAAAAAAGAATTCGGAGCAGATTTATCACAAGATAAAGTAATTGCTATAGACCAATATATTAATTCATTTGGATTAAATGGTACAGGTGCAACTATTCAAGTTAGTGAAGGTTCAGATGAAGTTAGAATTACATTACCAGAAAAAGCTCAAAATGTAACTATAGGAAACTTAAAATAATTTTAAATTAGCTTACCTAAAAATTTCATATTTATAAATTATAAAAGTCTGTTACTTTGAATAGTAACAGGCTTTTAAATATAGAAAATTACATTTTCTATACTTACAATTTAAATCTTTGACTAGTCTAATATTATACTAAAATATATGATTTTTCGGTTCAATACATAATTTAAGAAATTCTAAATTAATTTTTTGGCACCCTTTCACTTAGTCCGAGCTAAAGCTCGACGTGAACATTTTCCAAAAAATTAATAAAGAATTTCTAAAATCATTTCAATCACATTCAAAATCATATATTTTAGTATAATATTAGACTAGTCAAAGATATGAGTTGTAATATTAAAATAATAATTGAAGAATAATCAAATTTTATTATATAAAAATTGAAAAATTCTTACATTTATGATAATATTTTGGTGATACTAAGAAAAACAAAGAAATAGGAGGAATAAATTATGGTAGATATGACAATATCAAAAGATATAATTCATATAGGAGCAAGTGATAAAAATTTGAAATTATTTGAAAGTCAATATGTGTTAGAAAAAGGAATGAGTTACAATTCATATATCATAAAAGATGAGAAAAATGTAATATTAGACACAATTGATGAAAAAGTAACAGATGAATGGTTACAAAAAATTGAAGAAACATTAAAAGGAGACAAGCCAGATTATTTAATAGTTTCACATATGGAGCCAGATCATGCATATAATATAGGATTAATAGCTGAAAAATATCCAGAAATGAAAATTGTAGGAAATCAATTTACATTTAATATATTATCAAACTTTTTTGATAATATAGATTTATCAAACAGAAAATATATAGTTAAAGAAGGAGATATATTAGATATAGGAAAACATAAATTACAATTTTTTATGGCACCAATGGTACATTGGCCTGAAGTAATGGTGACATATGAACAAACTGAAAAAATATTATTTTCAGCAGATGCTTTTGGTAAATTTGGAGCATTAGATGCTGATGAAGAATGGGATTGCGAAGCAAGAAGATATTATTTTGGAATTGTTGGAAAATATGGTACACAAGTACAAGCTTTATTAAAAAAAGCGTCAAATTTAGATATAAAAATGATTTGCCCATTACATGGACCAATATTAAAAGAGAATCTAGAATATTATATAAATAAATATAATACATGGAGTAGTTATGAACCAGAAGAAGAGGGAATATATATTGCATGTGCTTCAATATATGGAAATACATTAAAAGTAGCACAAAAAATGGCTGAAATCTTAAAAGAAAAAGGAGCAAGAAAAGTAGTTCTTGCAGATTTAACAACTGAAGATTGGGCAGAAGCTGTTGAAGATGCTTTTAGATATTCACATTTAATTGTTGCCGCTTCTAGTTATAATGCAGGATTATTTCCACCAATGGAACAATTTTTAAATCGTTTAAAAGAAAGAAATTATCAAAAAAGAACAGTAGGAATAATAGAAAATGGCTCATGGGCTCCATCGGCAGGAAAATGTATGAAAAATGTATTACAAGAAATGAAAGATTTAAAAATATTAGAACCTGTAATAACAATTAAATCAAGAATGAAAGATAATAATGTAGAAGAAATGAACAAATTAGCAGATGAAATATTAAACTAAATGAGGAGGCAATTTTATGCAAGAAAAATATAATTGGGATTTAACAGATTTATTTAAAAGCAAAGAAGAATTTCAAAAAGCAATAGAAAACATGAAACAAGATCTAAAAGAGATTCAAAAATATAAAGGAATATTATGTGATAATTCAAATAATTTATATGAATGCTATAATTTATATGAAAAAATATTAATGGATTTTGATAAAATATATTCATATGGAATGTTTAGTTATCATTTAGATATGGCTAATCAAGAAGGAATAAAATTATTTAAAGAAGTTGAAAGTTTGTCATCTGAATTTAGTACATTAACCTCATATATTACACCAGAAATAATATCAGCTGATGAAAGTGTAATAAGAAATTTTTTGAAAGAAGACTCAAGATTAAAGAAATATGAAAGAGATATAAATGATACTTTAGAAAAGAAAAAACATATTTTAAGTAAAGAAGCTGAAAATATCCTTGCAAGTTATTCAGAAGTGTTTTCAGCGCCAGAAAATATTTTTGATATTTTAACAAATGCAGAATTTAAATTCGGAACGCTAATTGATGAAAATGGAAAAGAAGTAGAATTAACAGATGCAACATATACTAAATATCTAAAAAGTAGTGACATAAAAGTTAGAAAACAAGCATTTGATTTGATGTATAAAAAATATAGTGAGTATATAAATACTATAACAGAAATGTATTTATCTAATGTAAAACAAACAGTAGTAACATCAAAATTAAGAAAATATAAATCATCATTAGAGAGGGCGACAACTAATGATGATTCTACAATAAAAGTTTATGAAGCATTAATGCAAGGTGTAAATGATAGTTTAAATATAAATCATGAATTTGTATCAATGAAAAAGAAATTATTAAATACTGATGAAGTTCATATGTATGATTTATATGTAAATCCATTTGAAGAAACTCAAGATGAAATATCATTTGAAGAAGCTAAAATCCAAGTAAAAGAAGCATTAAATATATTAGGAGAAGAATATAACAATTTATTAAATGAAGCTTTTGAAAATAGATGGATAGATGTCTATGAAAAGCCAAATAAAAGAGGTGGAGCATATAGTTCAGGAGTATATGGAGTACACCCATTTGTATTAATGAGTTTTACAGGAAATAAAAGAGATGTAAGTACAATTGCACATGAATTAGGTCATAGTATCCATTCATATTATTCAAATAAAAATCAAAATATCATAGATTCAAATTATACTATAATGGTTGCAGAAGTAGCATCTACTGTAAATGAATTATTATTAAGTGAATATCAAATAAAAAATGAAAAAGATAGTAAGAAAAAAGCAGAATTAATTTATGAATTATTAGAAATGATTAGAGCTACATTTTATAGACAATCTATGTTTGCAGAATTTGAAAAAGAAATACATGAAAAAATTGAAAATAATCAAATGCTATCAGCAGAAGATTTGAATGAAATTTATTATAAATTAAA
>CALXXK010000057.1 GCA_944392675.1 uncultured Clostridia bacterium | reverse complement strand
TATGCAGATGAAAATAATATATATTTAATAGCAGATGATTATGTACACTATAATTATTTACCAGCAGGAAAAAATGGAACTACATTAACTAAAAGTAATACTGATTATATGGCATCAATGCAAAATGTTATAAATGATTATAAAGGCTCAACAGATATAACAGATGAAAAGATAAAAGCATTGAATAATGATTATTTTATTAAAGGATATACAAGTACAATGGATAATATGAAAGCAGTAGCATATATGTTAGATACAGAAATATGGAGTGTATTTGCAGGAAAACAAGCAGAATATGCAATAGGAGGGCCAACTATAGAAATGCTATTAAATTCATATAATAAAAAATATAAAACAAATTATATCTATCAAGCAACTATTAATATGGAACATCAAAATAATATAGGATACCAAGTTAGTAATGATAATGGTAGCACATGGGTTGATAATATAGATAATATTTTAGATGTTAATGATAGTTTATATGTAAAAAAAGATATTGATAAAGCTAGTTATATGTGGATTGCAAGTCCATCACACTATTATGTTAATGCATATAATATAATGGCTATAAGTTATGAGGGCAGTATAAGTCATAGAATGATTGCTATGGTTGCTGAAGGCTTCCGACCAGTAGTTTGTCTAAAATCAGGAGTAGCATTAGAAAAGCAAGAAGACGGAAAATATCATATAGTAGACACAGTAAGAAGTGGAAAAATAACATTTGGAGAACCAACATGGGAAGGAGACCAAGCAAGTGTAACAGTAAGTACAAATACAAACTTCCAAATAGAATACCAAATAAACAATGTAGATGAAGGAAGTTGGACAAGTATAGAAAACAACGGAACAATAACAGGATTAAGAAGTGGAAACACAGTATATGCAAGACTAACAGACGGAACAAACCATGGAGAATATGCAAGTCTAAATGTAAAGAAAGAAGTAGCAGGAACATCATATGATACAGATACAGACATAGAAATAGGAGGATATCCAGTAACAATACCAGGAGGAGGAACAATATCAAAAATACCTGGAGAATATGAAAGTGTAGAAGATGGATTAGTAATCTATATAACAAATGGAGACACAATAGAAGATTGGAATGCAGATACAAACTCAAATGGAATACCTGATGTACAAGAAAATTACGATCAATTTGTATGGATACCAGTAGATAAAGAATCAGCAATAGTAGAAGAAGGAGTAGAAATAACAGGAAGTTCAAACACAAAAAAATATAACAGTTTAAAAAGCTATGTATCAAGTATATCAAGTCCAGCAAATGGACCAAGTAAATACCCAATGGCAGTAAAGAAAACAGATGGAACATATAGTGGAATATTATATGATTTCACAGAAGAAAATGGAACAGTAAAAATAACACCACTAGATTATACAACGACATCAGAATGTAGAGAGCCAGATGTTGTAAATTATGATGCAAGCCATAGTACTATTACAGAAGAAAGTTTACAAAGAGAATATAAAACAATGATAGAAAGAGTAGCTAAAAAAGGAGGATTCTGGGTAGGAAGATATGAGACAACAAATATGAATAGTAGTAATTTTACAACAAATGCAGTAAATGTAATAAGAGGAACAACAAATGGAATAAATAATGTAACATGGTATAAAATGTATGAAGGACAAAAAGAATATAAAAATGCAGAAGAAAATGAAATATTAAAGAATAGTGCAACAACAAGTAGTATGATATGGGGAAGCCAATGGGATCAAATAATGATATGGATGAAAGAAGTAAAAAATACAGTTAATACAGCAGATGAACAATACTATGTAACATATGCTGTAGGAATGGGGAATTATGGCTTTGGAGATAGTGATACAAATACATCATCTCCAGTAGAAACAGGAAAAAGAGAAGAATATGGAGTAAAAAATATATATGACTTGGCTGGAAATATATATGATGGGACATTAGAGGCCGACCATCGCTACAATCGAGTTGTACGAGGTGCTGAGTATTTATGTACAGATTTAACTGGTACTCTAGCGAGTAATCGCGGTGACAACGAACCAACTAATAGTGATTCTAATTATGGTTCCAGACTTACACTTTATTAGATAAAAAAATAAATAAACATAATATAAAAATTACCATTTTGGTGGTTACTACTCAGCCCTAGTACTATTTGATAATTTTTTAAGTTTTGATGGAAATTAATTGAAATAGAAACTATAAATAAATTTTATGGCACCCTTCCAAACAAGGATGTTTGAACTCTTTCCATAAAATTTATTTATAGTTTCTTTGAAAATTATATTGACAGATAAACTTAAAAAATTATCAAATAGTACTAGGGCTGAGTAGTAACCACCCAAATGGTAATTTTAAACTTTTTGTCTAAAAATGTTGCAAAAAAGAAATTGTTAATATATAATCAAATTATAAGAGAAAGTAAAGGAGGAAAAAATATGGAAGAAAACAAAAAACAACAAAATGAAGAGGTTTCAAAAAAAGAAAATGAAAAAGTTCAAAATGAGAAAGCTAAAGCAGAAAAAGTAGAAAACGCAAAAGTGCAAGATAACAACAAAAAAGTTGAGGAAGATAAAAAATTTAAAAAAGTAGAAAATCCTACAAAAACTGAAAAAAGCAAAAAAGAAAAAACAAATAAAGCAAAAAAAGAAAATAAAGATACAAAAATAAAAAGTTCATATATAGTTGGAATTGTATTAGTAATATTAATAATATTAGCCGTGGCAATAAGTGTATCAATGATGCAAAAAACTCCTCAAAAAGCAGTAAATGAAATGTTAACAGCATTAAAAGCAGGAGATTTAGAAAAAGCAAGTCAATATTTCAATTATGAAAATTTAATGAATATATCAGGTTTAACAAACAAAGACAATATGGATATAGAAACTCAAAAATTGTTTTTTGATAAATTAGAATGGAATATAAAAAATACTAATATAGAAAATGATACAGCCAATGTAGAAATAGAAGTTACAAATAAGGACTTCAAAACAATAATAGGAAATTATATGCAAAAAGCATTAAAAGCTGTATTCAGTGGGAATGATTTAAGTAACAGCCAGATGGAAAGTTATTTAAAAGAAGAATTACAAAGTGAAACAGCGCCTACAACATCAGTAACTAAAACTATAGTTCTTACAAAACAAGATGATAATTGGATAGTAAATGAAAGTGATGATTTAATAGACTTAATTTTACCAGGATTACGTGAAACAATAAATTCTTTAAATTCAATAGAAACTGAATAAAGTGCAAATAAGATAACACTACTTTAAATTGCTTTATATTGTAGTAAAATTTAAATAATTTTTATAAAAAAAGTGACTTTAATAAAATAACAAATATTTTATTATGTCACTTTTTACGTATTATTTTTATTAGAAGAACTACTAACTCCAAAATTAATAGTTGAATTTTTATATAGATGACATATATTGCAATCTGTGCATAAATTTACTCTATTTTCAAATATTAATCTTAAAGTATTTATAAATTCATCAACATAATTATCAATTAAATGTATATATAATTTTTTTGGAAGCAAATTAAGTAATGAATTTAAAGCGTAATCATTTGAAGAAAAAGTAATATCACTCAAATATTTAGCATTAAAAATATCATCAGAAACATTTATAATATTTTTGTTTTCATCTAACAAAAGAGATTCATTTTTAGAATAAATTAAATGTATGATATCGCAATTATTTCCTTGAGAGTTTATATATAGCTTCAACAAAGAAATAAATTCATAATATTCTTTTTCAACAATAAAAGAATTAACAGCCTGATTTACTACATCATCTAGTATTTCAAAATATTTTTTCAATCTAAAATTAACAAACCCCAATAAAACTATACTTTTATTAGTTGATAAATAATTAAAAAAGCTATCATACAAAATTTTGAATTTTTCTTCAAAAAAATTAGAAAAATTTTCTATAATAATATCAAAGCAAAGCTGTAAAATATTAGTTTTTTCAGAATAATTAAAATAAAAATAATTCTGAGAGATAAGGCGTTTCAAAAGATCTTCTTCTAATTCATCTATTACAAGAAAAGAAAGAATTGAAGAAATTTTTTCTAAAAATAAATTTATATTGTCACCTTTATAATGAATAATTATATTTTTATAGCATTTAAATTTATTGCAAGAGAAATAAACATCATCAACATCTAAGTTTTTCAACTCATTTAGTAGATAATCTAATAAATTGGAATTATTTGTTTTTATACATATAGATTTCATACAAAAAAATTCCCCTTTCTAAAAAATAGTATCTACTAAATTCTTAAACTTATACACTATAATATGAAAGAAGATAAAAAATGAAACTTATCCAATTTTCGACCACCTATACTAATTGAAAAATTTAAAAATAAAATATATAATAAAAAAAGTTTAAGCAAGGAGGAATAAACTTGATTATAGATAAAGTAAAAAAAGTTAATAGTGAAGAAAAAGTAACAAAAAGAAATGAAAAAGCAGCAGACATGATGATAGGAAAATGGGTAAAATGTGACAGATGTAAAGAAATAATCTACAAAGAAGATTTACACAAAAATTTAAGTGTATGTCCCAATTGCGGTAAACATTTTAGACTATCATCAAGAAGAAGGATAAATCAACTAGTTGACGAAGGGACTTTTGAAGAAATTGGGAAAGACATAGTAACACAAGACCCACTTGAATTTAAAGGATACTTAAAAAAAGTAGAATTATTAAAAGAAAAGACCAAAATTGAAGAAGCAGTAAAATGTGGTATTTGCGAAATAGAAGGTGAAAAACTTGTATTAGGAGTAATGGATGGAAACTTTTTAATGGGAAGTATGGGGTCAGCAGTAGGAGAAAGAATAACACTAGCAATAGAAATGGCAATAGAAAAAAAATTACCATTAGTTCTATTTTGCGTATCTGGTGGAGCAAGAATGCAAGAGGGAATAATTTCATTAATGCAAATGGCAAAAACATCAAGTGCAATAGCAAAGCTAAACAATGCAGGACTATTATACATATCAGTGTTAACAGATCCAACAACAGGTGGAGTAACAGCAAGTTTTGCAAGTTTGGGAGATATAATTCTTGCAGAACCTAATGCATTAATAGGGTTTGCGGGACCAAGAGTAATTGAACAAACAATCAAACAAAAACTACCAGAAGGATTTCAAAGTTCAGAATTTTTGCTAGAACATGGATTTATAGATAAAATAGTAGAAAGAAAAGACATGAGAGAAACAATAGCGCAGTTAATAAGATTGCACAAGTAGAAAAAAGGTTTAAAAAAACCAGAATTTTGGCATTACATAGTGACTAACTTCACTCTAATAGGAATTTTTTCCGAAAATCCTATTAGGTAAAAGCTTTGCTAACAAATATAAAAATAGGAAAGATCTTTAAGAAAGGAAGGTGAATAAAATGAGTGCTACAAAAAAAACAGCATGGGAAAGAGTTCAATTAGCAAGACAAATAGAAAGACCAAAAGCATTAGATTACATAAATGCAATTTTTGACAATTTTATAGAACTACATGGAGACAGAAATTTTGGAGATGATAAGGCAATAGTAGGAGGAATTGCAGAACTTAATGGAATGCCAGTTACAGTAATAGGAGAACAAAAGGGTAAAAATGCAAAAGAAAATATAGAAAGAAACTTTGGAATGCCAAATCCAGAAGGATATAGAAAAGCATTGAGATTAATGAAACAAGCAGAAAAATTTAATCGACCTATAATAACATTTATAGATACACCAGGAGCTTATCCAGGAATGGGAGCAGAAGAAAGAGGACAAGGAGAAGCAATAGCAAAAAATATTTTAGAAATGTCAGTCCTAAAAGTACCAATAATATGTGTAGTAATAGGGGAAGGCTCAAGTGGTGGAGCATTAGCAATAGCAGTAGGAGACAAAATAGTTATGCTAGAAAATGCAGTATATTCAATACTTTCGCCAGAAGGATTTGCAAGTATATTATATAAAGACTCAAGCAAAGCAAAAGAAGCAGCAGAAGATATGAAGTTAACAGCAGAAGATTTAAAAAAATTTAACATAATAGATGATATAATAAAAGAACCAGAAAATGGAGCACAAGAAGACTTTGAAAAAGTTTCAACAGATTTAAAAAAGTATATTGTAACAAATATAAAAAAATTAAAAAAATTAAGCAAAGAAGAATTAGTAAATAAAAGATATGAAAAATATAGAAATATGTAATAGAAAAATTGGGACGAAGATAGGAAATTTAGGGACGGTGTTTTTTGTCATTTTGGGGACGCGTCCAAAAATGACAATTTTGATGCTTAGTACGAAAATTTTTGTTAAAATATTTAAAATATAAAATTGTTATTTTTGGACGCGTCCCCAAAATGACAAAAAACACCGTCCCTAAATTCTCTATCTTCGTTGAATATTAAAGTTTAAGAATGGAGGAATTTAAAATGATTTTAGAAGGTAAAAAAGTAGTGATTATGGGAGTAAGAAACAAATGGAGTATAGCATGGGGAGCTACACAATCAGCGTATGAGCAAGGAGCAGAAGTTATATGTACATGTTCAGAAGATAGTGTAGAAAAAGTAAAAGATTTAATAAAAGACATGCCAAAAGCAAGTGTATATGTGTGTAATGATGTAAGTAAAGATGAAGATATTGATAAATGTTTAGAAGAGATAAAAAAAGACCATGGAAAAATAGATGGATTATTGCATGCTATAGCACATGCAAATACAGAAGATTTAAGAAATGATTTTATATTAACATCAAGAGATGGATATGCACATGCACAAGATGTTAGTAGTTATTCTTTAATTGCAATAGTAAGAATGGCAAGAGAAAAAGAAATGTTAAATGAAGGTGCAAGTATAGTAGCATATACATATTATGGTTCAGAAAAAGCAATAGAAGGGTATAATGTAATGGGAGTAGCAAAAGCAGCTTTAGAAGCAAGTATAAGATATTTAGCAAGAGATTTAGGAAAAGATGGATATAGAATAAATGCTATTTCAGCTGGACCAATAAAAACATTATCAGCTAAAGGAATAAAAGATTTTAACTCAATTTTAGATGTAGTAGAAGAAAGAGCACCATTGCATAGAAATGTTACAATAAAAGAAGTAGGAGATAGTACAGCATTCTTATTTAGTAATTTATCTAGTGCAATTACTGGAGAAGTAATTCACGTTGATAGTGGCTTTTCAACTGTTGGAGTATAATAGATTATAGTACAATATGATAATTATGAAGTAAGCAGGAAATTATAATATTTTCTGCTTATTTTTTAAGTTTATCTGTCAATATAATTTTCAAAGAAACTATAAATAAATTTTATGGCACCCTTTCAAACAAGGATGTTTGAACCCTTTCCATAAAATTTTATTAATAGTTTCTAATTCAATTAATTTCCATCAAAACTTAAAAAATTATCAAATAGTATTAGGGTTGAGGAATAACAAAAAACCAATTTTTTTACATAAATTTATGTCAAAACCTTTTAAAAAAGTAAAAAATGTTATACAATAGTAGAAAATTTAATTTTAGGAGAGGTAAATGAGCAAGAAATGGCAAATATATGATATAAACGAAGAAATAATAAGTGAAATAGAAAACAAATATAAAATAAACAAACTATTAGCCACAATATTAGCAAATAGAGGAATTACAACAGAAGAAAGTATAAGGCTATTTTTAAATCCAACAAGAGATGATTTTCATGACCCATTTTTAATAACAGACATGGAAAAAGCGGTAGAAAGAATAATCACAGCAATTAATAAAAAAGAAAAAATAACTATATATGGTGATTATGATGTAGATGGAATAACAAGTATAACTGTTTTAAAAAGTTTTTTAAGAGATAGAGGAATAGAAGTTGATACTTATATCCCAAATAGATTAGATGAAGGGTATGGATTAAATAATTCTGCAATAGACAAAATAAAAAATAAAGGCTGCGAATTAATGATAACAGTAGATTGTGGTATTTCGGCAATAGATGAAGTCAATTATGCAAATTCATTAGGAATTGAAGTGATAGTAACAGACCACCATGAGGCAGGAAATGAAATACCAAAAGCTTTAGCTGTTATAGATAATAAAAGAAAAGACAGCACATATCCTTTTAGAGAACTTGCAGGAGTAGGAGTAGTTTTTAAATTAATACAAGCACTTAGCATAAAATTAAATCTTAAAGAAGAAGAGTATTTAAAATATTTAGATATTGTATGTATAGGAACAATATCAGATATAGTTCCATTAGTAGATGAGAATAGAGTTATAACAAAATTAGGATTAATGCTTGTAAGACAAACTAGAAATATAGGATTGCAAGCAGTTTTAAAATCTTCAGGATATAGTAAAATAGATTCAAATACAATATCATTTGGAGTAGCACCAAGATTAAATGCTTGTGGAAGAATGGGAAAAGCAGATGAAGCATTAAAACTATTTTTATCAAAAAATGTAAATGAAGTTATTCAATTATCAAAAGAACTAAATGACTTTAATAGAGAAAGACAGGAAAAAGAAAAAGAAATTTACGAAAATGCAATAGCTCAGATAGAAAAGGAACATTTAGATGAAAAAAATACTATAATATTAAGAGGAAAAAACTGGCACCATGGAGTCATAGGAATTGTATCATCAAAAATTACAGAAAAATATTTCAAACCTAGTATATTACTAAGTTTTGAAGAAAATGGAATAGGAAAAGGGTCAGGACGAAGTATACCTGGATTTGATTTACATGAAGCATTAATGCAATGTTTAGATGTAATAGAAAAATTTGGTGGACACGCTATGGCTGTTGGCATAACAGTTAGAGAAGAACATTTTGATGAATTTAGAGAAAAGTTTGAAAATATTGCTATTTCAAAACATATAGAAGAAATATTGCCAATAATAAATATAGATGCAAAGATAAATTTAAGCGATATAAACAAAGAAATGGTAGAGAGTTTGAAGGAATTAGAACCATTTGGAGAAGGCAATAAAATGCCAATATTTGTATTTAAAAACTTAAAAATAGATTCAATAAGAGCATTATCAGAAGGAAAGCATCTAAA
>CALXXK010000056.1 GCA_944392675.1 uncultured Clostridia bacterium | reverse complement strand
ATTATATTTTTTTTACATAAAAAAGTAAAGTGCATAAGTTTGGTACCTTTAACTTACACACTTTATTTTACACTATCCAAAAACAAGAAAATTGTTTTTTACCTTTTTGGAGTATATCAGAGAGCTCACCCAAACTTTCCGATATACTCGTTAGAACATATTTTTTCAATGTACTTACTAAAAGCATTTTTTCCATATTTATTATCAAATTTTATTAGCTCATCTTCATAGCATTTATCATCCATATACATATCTAATAATTTAATTTTTCCTACTTTTTGTTCCAATTCTTCTACATATCCTACTATATCTTTATAACACTCATTTAACCAGTATTTTTTTATGCTTTTATTTTCATCTGTTATTGTATATTCAGGAGTTTTATTATTTATACGTGCTGTAAAATATTGCACAAATGCTTCTTCCAATAATAATATTTTTATATTATCATCTAATATATTTTTATATATTTTTGGTACTTCTTCAAAAATACTTCCCTCTTTTTGAATAAAGTGAAACAACTCATGTTCCAATACATATTTAAATTGTATATCATCTTTTATATCTTTAAAAAATACAATAAAATTTGCTTTACTTGAAGCTTGATACTTACTATTGTTAAATTCTTTTCTAATCTCTTTTAATTCTTGTAATCTAATCAAAATTATATCCATATATTTTTCTCCATATGTCTTTTGAAAGTTTATGACAAATTCTATAATTGAATCTGTTACTCTTTTTTCCCAATTTCTATTTATATACATTTGTCTAATCGTATTTTTTATTTCTTTTTCTAACATAAAATTCCCCCTTTAAAACTTCAATAGAGGAGTAACTTAAATACTCCTCTATTGGATAAAACTATGCTCTTTTTGGTAATCTACTATAATAGCAATAATGACCACAAGCCATTGCAGAAATAATTAGTTTAACCATACTACCACCTCCTCTTCATTACAGATTGTGAATCTGTAATCTGCTTTGCTCAAACAGCTTCAGCAACTTCTTTTAACTTTAAGTCTATATTTTGTCATTACAAACTAATTTGACAATTTGCATCACTAATATATTGTTTACCTGATAAACTATCTGCTATCCCTCTACATCCTGCTCTACACACATCCAATTTTATACAATTTTTACATTTACCTTCAACATGTTTTTTTATTCCTCTTAGCTTCCTTAAAATCTCATTTTCATTCCAAATTTTTTCTAAGTCATCTGTTAAAATATTTCCTATTTTATACTTTTCATTTGTTAAGGCTGCACATGGGTACATATCACCATTTGGTGCAATTGAAATCAATGTATGACCTGCTGGACAACCTGCAGAATGAATTTTGTTTTGTTCTTCCAATGTTAATGTTTTACATAAGTTTGATACAGAAGAACAGTCTATTGTTATTTCTAAATTTCCATTTCTTCTGCAAATTTTATCTATAAGTTGAGCATACTTATTATATTCTGGTACTTGCTCCATAAATGTTTCTAAATCTAAATCTCCTTGTTTTAACTTTATAATTGTTAGACCATCAAAATTATTATCTTCTAAGAAATTCATAAATTCTTCTAAATCATCCATATTATTATTTGTAACTACTGTATCAACCCCAACTATATATCCATGTTTTTTAAATAATCTTGCAGTTTGTATTGCTCTATCAAAACTTCCTTCTGTTCTATATTTCTCATGAACCTCTTTTTTGTAAGAATCTAAAGAAATTTGAACTTGAGTTAATCCAGCTTCTTTTAACTTAATAATTAATTCTTCTGGTACAATGAAACCATTGGTTGTTAAATTACATGCCACGTTTTTACTTGCTATATATCTTACAAGCTCTACTAAATCTTTTCTCGTTGTAGGTTCTCCTCCTGTAAGACCTATTTGAAATGTACCAATATCAACTAATTTATCAATTATCTTTTTATATTCGTCTGTTGATAAACCATTTCTAATTTTACTATGTATATTTTTAACTGAACAATATTTACAATTCATATTACAAGCATTAGTAATTGCTAAATGCGCAATAATTGGTCCTCTATATACTGGCTTATCATCTTGGCTTTTCAGTATTGCATCATCGAAATAAAGTTGATTTTCATCTGGCTCATAGTTTGTATATTCTAATAGACCAATATTTGCCAAATCATATATAAACTCTGGTGTTTTCTCTGGTAAATCTTCTAGTTCTGCATATTTATATAATTCATCTTCTAATTCAAGAGGAATCATTGCTACATGTCCTAATTTGTTTAAAATATATATTCCATCTTCTCTTTTTTCTATATTTCTTAATTCTTTAAACATATTTTCCTCCAATCTTAATCTACAAAACAATAAGGCTCTCTAGCTTTAAAATCATTGTAATAATAATATTTGTTTGCTATACAGCCACCGTTGCATAAGTCACTATTATTACATTTTGAACAATGCTCATTGTCTTTGTTATTATCAAATAATTTTCTAAATTCATCTGATTTATCTGATTTCCATATTTCAGATAGCGTATTTTTTCGTACATTTCCAATTGGAATACTTAAGAATGAACAAGGAACAACATCTCCATTAGGTTGTATCTCCATCGTATTTTTTAATGCTTCACAACTATATTTCATACTGAGTGTTTCAAATGTAGTTTTTAAACTATCAAATAATTCTCTTGCACCAAATACTGGTCTTATTTGAAAATTTGTTTTACTTCCTTTCTCTAATAGATAAATTACTTTTTTATACATTTGCATAATAAATTCTTTATATTCTTCTTTTGAAAGCATCATTTCTTTATCTGCTCTACCAATAGGACATACAGGAACAATTGTCTGGTGGCTTATTCCTAAATCTGATAACACTTCCATTAATTTTAATAGATCTTCTCTGTTATATTTTGTTAATGTTGATTGAACTCTTACTTCTATTCCATATTTCTGAAAGTTTTTTACTGCATTAATTGCTTTCTCATATGCACATTCATAATTTCTAAACTCATTATGGAATTTTGATAATCCATCAATTGATATCTTAGCCATATTTAATCCAGCCTCTTTTAATTCTTTTGTTTTTTTCTCTGTTATTAGACTTCCATTTGTAGTAATTGTAATTCTTGGAATTCTCCCTTTTACATATCTAATGTAATCAACTAAATTAGGATTAGTTGTTGGCTCTCCACCTGTAAAATTTAACTTTAATAGTTTTATTTCCACCATCTGATCTAACAATTTATAGATTTCATTTTTCTTTAAATCTGTATCTTTGACTATCTCTGAGTTATTTCCACAATGTTTGCAATTATAGTTACAACCTGATGTTATTCCTAATGTCATATAAATAGGTTCACTAGTATGTTCTAAACTTTTTTCTTCAAATTCTTTTTCATAACTTTTAAGTGGAACAACAAATTTCTTTTTAATAAATTTTTTTATTTCTGTTGTTTCTTTTACTTCTTCTGAATGTATTGCTTTATAGAATTGTTTGCCTTCATTTTCTATGTCAGTTATTTTTTCTTTGGTTTGATACTTTGAATTCATAATATAGATGCCATCTTTTTCAAAGCGAATTTGAGTATTTTCTTCTTTTTGAAATCTCATATTCCCTCCTTTCTTTTGTGTATTTTTTACACATTGATATGATTTTTTTAAGAGAGAAAACTCTCTTAAAAAATATCAATATCATATCCATTTTTTGTTACAAATTTATATAAATTTGCAGGTCTATGGCCTTTTACATCTTGTGTCAATCCTGTGTTTTCTATTAAATTTAGCCCAAGAAATTTTTTCCTAAAGTTTCTTCTATCAAATTGTCTACCTAAAATTGCCTCATATACCTTTTGAAGCTCTGGCAATGTAAAATATTTAGGTAATAAGGATTCTACTATTGTACTTCTCATTATTTTGTGTTTAATTGTTTCTATAGCTTCTAACAAAATTTCTCTATGGTCATATGCCAAGTCTGTTGGTATATCTCTTAAATTAAACCATTCTGAATCCTGTGTTTTTTCTGTTTTCTTCTTAATTTTTAAATTTTCGCTATTTACAATTCCTATATACCCTACAGCTATCATTCTCATTAATGGAGATCGCTTAGGATCACTAAATGTGTGAAATTGTTCTACATATATTCCTGTTATTCCTGTTTTCTCCAGCATTTCTCTTTTTATTGCTGTTTCACAATCTTCATTATTATATACCGCTCCACTTGGCAACATCCATTTGCCTGTATAAGGTTTATTACTTCTTTGCACTAGTAATACTTTTACTTCTCCAGCTTTTACTGTAAATAAAGTACAAACAACATGTATTCCTTGATTTTTATATAAAGGATTATTTATATCCATATTACCTCCAATTATTCGCTGCTCTTTGTGTATTACATACGCATTATATATTAAATAATTTTTTTTGTCAACAGTTTTTTAGATAAATTTAAAAAGGGCTAATTCTATATTAATTGTAATTAGCCTCAAATTTGCATATAAGTCATAAATTTTACTTTTAAGACTTACATTTTATTATTATTTTTTATTTATATATTATATAATAAGCATTTTAATCTATTTAATATCTTACTCAAATAATAATTTATCTGCTTCAATATTTAAAAGTTTACATATTTTAACTAAAGTACTTATTTTCAATCCACTTTCTCCTCTTTCTATTCTAGCAATATACCTTTCACTAATTTCTAATCTCTCTGCCAATTTTTCTTGTGTGTAACCCTTCTTTATCCTTTGTTTTCTGATATTTTTGCCTAAAATACTATAATCAAAATCATAATCTTGATTTTTTGGAATTTTCAAATTAGCTATTTCATTCATTCCCAATACTTCTAGAACATCTTTGATGTTCTCTTCAAGAATTGATGCTTCTCTTTCTAGATTTAGAATTTTATACGCTAAAGGTATTTTATCTACTTGTACATTAGGTTTTATTTGTTTTACATATTTTTTTATTGATAAATTATATTCATTATTTTCTATTTCCTGTACTGTTGCTACATGTGAAAATCCTTCTATTTCTTCCTTCTTATTATATACATCTAAAATTTTTTGTATACTTTCTTCTGGAATCTCATAACATTTTTTATAATTACTATCTTGATACTCTCGACTTGCATCTATAAATAAAATTGTATCATCAGTTTTTCTTTTTGATATTACTAATATAACTACTGATAGTCTAGTACCCAAAAATAAATTTTCTGGTAAACCAATAACTGCTTTAATATATTTTTTATTTATCAATTCTTTTCTTGTTTCTTTTTCTGAATTTCTAAAAAGTGCTCCATGTGGCAATATTATTGCCATATTTCCATTTTCTTTTAAACAAGATAAACATTTAAGTAAATAAGCATAGTCTCCAACTGATGTAGACTTCATTTTATACTCTTTAAATATTTTTTTATTTTCTTTATCTGCATTTTCTATCCAATTTTTAGTTGAAAATTGAGGATTGCACATAACAACATCATATTTTTCATTTTTTATAAATTCATTGTCTTTTACATTATTAAACTCTATTTTACTATTATCTATTCCCCAAAGTAGTAAAGATGTTTTACAAATATTATAATAATTTATATTGCTTTCATTTCCATATACTTGTGTAGCAAAAATATTATTAGCACTTATTAAAAAATTACCACTTCCACATGCTGGATCATATACTCTACAATTTTCATTTTTAGCAACTAATTTTGAAGCTAAATCTGTAATACAAGTTGGTGTATAAAATTCTCTATTATCCACTACAAATTCTTTTTCATATATACATTGTTGCAATAATTTTTCATAAATTATTGCAATCATTTTTGGTTTTATTTCTCTATTTTCAAAAATTTTATATAAATTAGATATTACTATTGATAATATATTCTCTTCTCCAATATCTCTATATATAATTATATCCTTGAATTTTATATTACTAAAAAGATACTTGTCGTTTTCTTTATTTCTAATTTCTTCTAAATTTTCATCTATAAGTTCTGCTATATAATAATTATTTCGTTCTTGATATAATTCTGAGAAATCATCATAAAAGAAACTATTTGTTGAGAACTTTATATATAATAATGCTGAAATATATTCTATATAATTTGTTTTTAAATTTGTTTTATCTTTTAATTGTTTACACAAGTATAAGACTTCATCATAAATTTTAAAAAGCAATTTCATCTTTACCTCTTTTCTTTTTTAACTTTCTTTCACATTACTTTCCTTTTCTATAAATTCGCTTATTAAATTTTTATATAATAATTCTTTACTATTTATTATTTCTAATAATATTTTTTTCTCTTTTTTCCATAATTCTATTATATCCTCTAATTTTCTTTGTTTTTCTATATCAATTTCTGGTATCTCTAGCATTTTAAGTGATTGTACTGAAATCTTTTGCACAGTAGAACCTGAAACATTTGTTAATATACTTCTTTTTCCTTCATCACTTTCTAAATACCATTTTAAGAATTTAGCGTTTATTTTGTTTGGCCTTATGACACACCATTGTGAAGAAACTAACATTCCTTCTAAGTTATTATCTATATAGATAACTTTATTAGGATATACTAATCTAAAAATTAAATCCCCTTTTTTAGTAAGTTTATATTCTAAATCTTTATCAGTTTCTATAATGTCATATTCATTTTCATTATTTTCATAATTTTTTAAATCAAATATTGGAAATTGATACTCTCCATTTATTTTTTCTTCTCTTTTTATCAATATTCCAATAAATATTTCTGTTACATCACTTAATCTCATTGCACCTCACTCCTTCCAAAGATACTGAACTTAATGAACAAAATGTCAGAGTATTTAACTTTATTATTATTTTCTTTGGACATACTATAATATTTATAGTATGTCCTATTTTTTCCTTTATTTATTCATATACAATTTAGTATATTAAAAATATCATTTTTTAGTCTTTCAAATGAATTTCCGGACAACAATATTTACAACCATCTACATTAAAAAAATGTTTTTTGGCTTCACACAATGCTACTTTAGAATCATATACATCTTTTAATTCTATTATATTAATGTTTTTTGGTTTTCTTTTGCACGTAATTTTATGTATTTTATGGTCTCCAGTTTTTATTTGTGCATTCTTATTTACTACGTAACGCATGCCTTTTCTTCCTCCTTTCTTTTTATTTTACAGAAAAAGCATACTTTACTTTAATATAGTTTTTGTGTTATAATAAATATGGCTTATACTTTTATAAAGTATGCTAGGTCCTAATTTTGGAAGTTGATAGGACTTTTCTGTATACGGTTGTATTTTTCATACAACCGTATCTTTAATTATACTATCATATTATCTATTCACATGCAAGTTTTTTTTTACATTTTTTTATTTGAAAATAAAGTTTTTATCTATTCATCTTCAAAACCTCTTGAAATCAAGCTATTTTTATTATATAATATGACTTAATATTTATATTGAAATGGGCTTTTCTATTAATTTACGCCCTAAGAAAGGAACGTGATACTAATTATGGATTACAACTTTAACAAAATCGAAAAAAAATGGCAAGATTATTGGGATGAAAATAAAACATTCTATACAGATGTATGGGATTTTTCTAAGCCAAAATTTTATGCTTTAGATATGTTCCCATATCCATCTGGACAAGGATTACATGTTGGACATCCAGAAGGATATACAGCAACAGACATTATATCAAGAATGAAAAGAATGCAAGGATATAATGTTTTACATCCAATGGGATGGGATGCATTTGGTTTACCAGCTGAACAATATGCAATAAAAACTGGTAACCATCCTGCTGAATTTACACAGAATAATATTGCCACATTTAAAAAGCAGTTAAAAATGCTTGGACTTTCTTTTGATTGGGATAAAGAAATTTCAACTTGCGACCCTAACTTTTATAAATGGACACAATGGATTTTTAAACAATTATATAATGATGGCTTAGCTAAATTAATTGAAATGCCAGTTAACTGGTGTGAAGGTTTGGGTTGTGTGCTATCAAATGACGAAGTTATAAATGGAAAAAGTGAAAGAGGTGGATTCCCTGTTGTTCGTAAAAATATGAAGCAATGGGTTTTGGATATTCCTAAATATGCCGATATTTTATTAGATGGCTTAGATGAAATAGATTGGCCAGAATCTACTAAAGAAATTCAAAGAAATTGGATAGGAAAATCAGAAGGTGCAGAAGTTGTATTTAAAGTTTATGGTTCTGATGATTTAGAATTTACAGTATTTACAACTAGACCAGATACTTTATTTGGAGCAACATATTGTGTTTTAGCACCTGAACTTGATTTAGTAAATAAAATTACAACTGATTCTCAAAAAGATGAAGTTGAAAAATATAAAATTGATGCTGCCTCTAAATCTGATTTGGAAAGAACTGAATTAAATAAAGATAAAACAGGCGTATTTACAGGAAGCTATGCTATTAATCCTGTTAATGGCAAAAAAATTCCTATATGGATTTCTGATTATGTTCTTTCTACTTATGGTACTGGTTGTATTATGGCAGTTCCTGCTCATGACCAAAGAGATTATGAATTTGCTTCAAAATTTGGTATTGAAATTATACCAGTTTTAGAAGGAGGAGATATCTCTAAAGAAGCATTTGTTGGAGACGGAAAACATATCAATTCAGGATTTTTAGATGGATTAGATAAAGAAAATGGAATTGCTGAAATGATTAAATATTTAGAAGATAATCATATAGGTAAAAAGAAAACTAATTATAAACTTCGTGAGTGGATTTTTGCAAGACAACGTTATTGGGGAGAACCAATTCCAATAGTATTTTTAGATGATGAAATGAAAGCATTAGCTGATGAAGACTTACCTTTAGTATTACCAGAACTAGAAGATTATGCCCCATCAAAGACAGGAGCATCTCCATTAGATAAAGCTACTGACTGGGTTAATACAACATTTGAAGGAAAACCAGCTAAAAGAGAAACAAGTACAATGCCAGGTTCTGCTGGTTCTAGTTGGTATTTCTTAAGATATATAGATCCTAAAAATAATGATGAATTTGCTAATAAGAAATTACTTGAATACTGGATGCCAGTTGATTTATATGTTGGTGGTCCAGAACATGCTGTAGGACATCTTCTATATTCAAGATTTTGGAATAA
>CALXXK010000055.1 GCA_944392675.1 uncultured Clostridia bacterium | reverse complement strand
TTCTAAATTAATATTTTGAAAAACTTTATTTTTTTATGTTACTTTGTTTTTTTATTTAGTTTCGCAAATATCTATTTTTTATTATTATGTGTTTTTTTAAAAATTATATTCATTTAATTGAATTTTTTTATTTTTTATGATATTTTGTTTAATATAAGATAATATTGTAAAATTTTAACAATTTTTTATAATTTCTTGAGATATTCAATATAAAATTGTTTAATGGGGGTTTTTATGAGAAGAAATATTAGAAATAAAAGATTACAGACTAATAAAAATAATCAGAAAACAAAAAAATTTACTAAAATTTTAATTTTTTCAATTTTAATCTTAATTTTATTGATGACTTCTTTATATCTATATGAGTTTTACAAAAATAAATCTAATTATGACGAATTATCAAAATCAGCTGATAATATGAAAATCAATTCTAATGAGGTTCCTGAACCTACGGAAGAATCAAAAGAAGAAACTCCAATAACTTTTAATTTAACTGCTATTGGCGATGTTATGTGTCATAACACTCAATATATGGACGCATATAATTCTTCAACTGGCGAATATGATTTTTCTTATGTTTTTGATGATATTAAAAATCATATAAAATTTTCTGACATTTCAGTAGGTAGTTTAGAAACTTGTTTTGCTGGTGCTGATAGAGGATATAGTAATTATCCAACATTTAATTCTCCGGATGCTCTTGCTTATGGCTTGGCTGATATTGGTATAGATGTATTATCTACGGCAGGAAATCATTGTTTAGATATGGGATTTGACGGTTTGTCTCGAACAATTGATGTTCTGGATGAAGCTAATATTTCTCATGTTGGTACTTATAAAACTGAAGAAGAACAAAATAATATTTTAATAAAAGATGTAAAAGGTGTAAAAATTGCATTTTTAAATTATACATATGGAACAAATGGAATTCCTATTCCTCACGATAAGCCTTATTGTGTAAATTTAATTGATAAAGATTTAATTAAAAAACATATTGATTTGGCTAAATCTCAAAATGCTGATGTAATTGTAGCGTGTATGCATTGGGGAATAGAATATCAAACTACTCCATCTGATGAACAAAAAGAACTCGCAGATTTTTTATTTAATAATGGTGTAGATATTATTTTAGGTAATCATCCCCATGTTCTTCAACCTATGGAAAAAAGAACGGTTACACTGGAAGATGGTACAACTAAAGATTGTTTTGTTATTTATGCTTTTGGTAATTTTATTTGTGACCAAAACGCTGAAAATACAAGAAATTCTATTATTTTAGATTTAAATATTACTAAAAATACTGATGGGAAAATTTCTATTAATAAAGCAACGTATACTCCTATTTATATGTATAAAAATCCAAGTTTAAAAACTAAAAAGATGAAAGTTCTAGATATCGTAAAGACTATATCAAATTATGAAAATGGTTCTGATACTTCTATTGGTTTAAACACATATAATTTATTAAAAACACAATTAGAAAAAATTAATTCTATAGTAGGGGACGTTCCTTAAATCCCTAAAATTCGGGAACATAGGGACGGACCTCTCCCAAATTGTATTAAGCTTCTTCCCCTTAAGTAGACCTATTTATCCTCAAATATATGATTTTGAATGTGATTGGAATAATTTTAGAAATTCTTTATTAATTTTTTGGAAAATGTTCGCGTCGAGCTTTAGCTCGGACTAAGTGAAAGGGTGCCAAAAAATTAATTTAGAATTTTTTAAATTATGTATTGAACCGAAAAATCATATATTTGAGGATAAATAGGTCTACTTAAGGGGAAGAAGCTTAATACAATTTGGGAGAGGTCCGTCCCCATGTTCCCGAATTTTAGGGATTTAAGGAACGTCCCCTTATTTTAACATGTCTTTTCTATTTAGCCACCATGTTACTAATAAAGTTGTAACTACTGCTATTGCAATCATAATTATAAAACCTACTTTACTGTTTTGAAATGGTAATTCTACATTCATTCCCCAAAAGCTGGAAATCATTGTAGGTACAGCTAATATAATTGTTACTGATGTTAAAAATTTCATAACACCATTCAAGTTATTTGATATTATAGATGCATATGCATCCAGTGTTCCATTTAAGATATTAGTATATATTTGTGCCATTTCTATAGCCTGCCTATTTTCTGTAATTGCATCTTCTAGTATTTCTTCATCTTCTTCATATAATTTTACTATCTTCCCTCTTAATGTTTTTTCCATTACTAATTCATTTGATTTTAAAGATGTTGTAAAATATACTAGACCTTTTTCTAAGCTTAGTAGTTTCAATAATTCTTTGTTTTTCATTGAATTTTTCAAAATATATTCTGCAATCTCTGTTTCTTTATTTATTCTTTTTAAGTAATTTAAATAATATGATGAATTTAAATATAATATTTGGAAAATAAATCTTGTTTTTTTGTATGTTTGAAAGTTTTTTATTTTTCTTTTTTCAAATTCTTCTATTATTTTATTTCTTTTTAAAGATACTGTTATAAAAAAGTCGTCTCTAACCACTATCATTCCTAATGGCATTGTTATATATGAATCATTTTCTTCACTTTTTTCTATTAATGGTACATCAATTACAAATAGTATTGTGTTTTCATCTTCGTCGTCATCTATTCTGGCTTTTTCTTCAATATCTAGTGCATATCTTATAAAGTCTTCTTCTATGTTCACACCTTCACATACTTTTCTAATTTCGCTCTCTGAGGGGTTAGTCAGATTTATCCAACTTCCTTTTTTAAATTCTTTTATTTCTTCAAATTTATTTGTTTCGATATCTGTATTATATATCTTTACCATTCTCTCACCCCTCTTTATACTAATATTAATATTTTAATATTTTTTTACCTTTTTGTCAATCTCTGCCAAGTTGAATTTACATAACTTTTTAAAAGATATTTTTATATTCCCCTAGACTTTTTGTATTTTTAGTTGTATAATGTTTTCATTATAAATTTTTGAAGAGGTATTTTATGAATATTGGAATTATTGGTTTAGGTTTTATGGGTGGCTCTTTAGCTAAAAGTCTAAGTAAATTGGAAGAAGTAAATAAAATTGTTGCATATGATTTAGATTTAAATAGTTTAATAAAAGCAAAAGATGATGGAGTTATTTCAGATTACACTAATTCTATAGATAATAATTTTTCTAATTTAGATATTGTATTTTTATGTACTCCAGTAAAATTTGTTAAATTTTATGCTGAAAAACTTGAGAAAATAGTTAAAGAGGATTGTATAATAACAGATATCGGAAGTACAAAAAAAGAGGTTTTGGAAGATGTTAAAAATCTTAATATTAATTTCATAGGGGGCCATCCTATGATTGGCTCTGAGAGATCTGGTTATGAGACTTCTATAGATTATTTATTTGAAAATTCTTTTTACATTTTAACACAAAAAGATTCTAAACAACAAATTACTATTTTAAAAGATTTAATAAAAAATATAGGAGCCATTCCTGTAATTATTGATGAAACTAAGCATGATTATATTACAGCTGTAATCAGCCATGTTCCACATGTTGTAGCTGCTGCTTTAGTTAATTTAGTTCGAAGTTTAGATGATAAAAATGAAACTATGAAAATGTTAGCTGCAGGTGGTTTTAAAGATACTACTAGGATTGCTTCATCTGATCCAATTATGTGGCAACATATTTGTATAACTAATAAAGAAGAGATTTCTCAGATATTGGATATTCTTATTAAAAATTTACAATCTTTTAAAAATACTTTGGACCAATCTGATAAAGATGCTATTTTTAATTATTTTAGTGATGCTAAAACATATAGGGATAGTTTTATTACTAAAAAGATTAATGGTCAAATTCTTCCTTACTTAAATGTTAAGATTAGAGACGAAAGTGGATCAATTGCTAAAACTATTTCTCTTATTGCTGATAAAAATATAAGTATTAAAAATATTGGTATTGTTAATAATAGAGAGCAAAATGATGGTGTTTTGAATATTGTTTTTGCTACATATGAAGATTTAAATAAGGCATCTGATATTTTAAAAGAAAATAATTATGATATTACAAAATCAGAATAATATTTTTAAATTTTGATATATATTTTTTTATTAATTTTGTAAAAGTTAGGAGTTTGTTATGAAAGTTGGATATTTAGGACCAAAAGGTACTTTTTCATATGAAGCTTGTTCTAAGCATTTTTCTGATGAAGATGAAAAACTACCTTATAAAACTATTAAGGAGACAATTAAGGCTTTACTAAATGATGATGTGGAAATGTGTATTGTCCCAATTGAAAATTCTTTACAAGGTTGTGTTGTTGAAACAATAGATACTTTAATCGAATTTAAAAATTTACATGTTGTATCGGAAGAAATTTTAGAGATAAATCAAAACTTAATGGCAAAAGAAGATTATTCTTTTTCTGAAATTAAGGAAGTTTATTCACATCCTCAGGCTTTAGCTCAATGTAGAAAATTTATTAATAAATATTTATCTCATGCAGAAATTATTGAAGTCTCTAGTACAGCATTATCCGCTAAAGAAGTTTC
This sequence comes from uncultured Clostridia bacterium, assembly GCA_944392675.1. Taxonomy (GTDB): domain Bacteria; phylum Bacillota; class Clostridia; order TANB77; family CAG-508; genus CAG-269. The sequence continues at coordinate 4,856 of CALXXK010000055.1, read as the reverse complement.
TTCAAAAACTAATTGTGCATGTATAGGAAATTTAGACTGTTTAAAAGAATTTGATTTGAAATTAATTCAAAAAAATATTCAAGATAATTCTTTTAATAAAACTAGATTTTGGGTATTAACTAAAAAAGATGATGTGGATTTTTCAAAAAGTAAAATGTCTATGATTTTTACGACTAAACATAAGCCGGGCTGTTTGTATAATGTTTTGAAAATTTTTAATGATTACAAAATTAATTTATCTAAAATAGAATCTAGACCAGCAAAAACAGTTTTGGGTGAGTATTATTTTTTAATTGATTTTGATATTACTAATGGTGATATTCATTCTGCAATTGATGAATTAAAAAATAAGGTTACTTATTATCGTATTCTTGGTAGTTATTAATAAATAGGGAGATGATGTTTATGCCATTAAAAAAAGTTAGAGATAAATTAGATCAATATGATAATATAATTCAAAATATGCTTACTTTAAGACTTTCAGTTATTCCAACTGTTGCTGATATAAAAAAGGAAAACAATATGGAAATTGTACATCAAGATAGAGAATCTAAAATGTATTCTAAGATGGATAAATTTGCTTCAGAACATGGTATTTCTTCTGAATTATTAAAAAAATTATATAAAGAAATAATATCAGAGGCTGTTTCAATTGAATATGATTTTATGAAAAATGGTTTTAATACACCTTCAATCAATGAAGATGATATGTTAGAATTAAATTCTTGTATGGATAGAATAAGTGATATATTCAGTATGGAGTTTTCTGAAAATCTTAATAAATTAGATAAATTAGCTAAAAAATATAATACGACTTTATATGATTTAGCATCAATATATCATAATAATAAATTAAAATAAGGAGGTTTTTTTATGATAGCAAAAAGAATGGTTAATTTAGTAGAAAAGAATTCTGTAATTAGAGAGATGTTTGAGGAGGGGAAAAAATTAGCTGATATTTATGGACCTGAAAATGTTTATGATTTTAGTTTAGGTAATCCAAGTGTTCCAGCTCCAGAGCAAGTTAAAGAAAGTATCAAAAAAATCGTGGATACTGAAGATCCTTTAGTTATACATGGTTACATGAACAATGCTGGTTTTGAAGATGTTAGAGATGCAATTAGTAAATCTATAAATAAAAAATATGGTACTAATTTTACTCAAAATAATATTATTATGACTGTTGGCGCTGCCAGTGGTTTAAATATTATTTTTAAAAGTATTTTAAATCCTGATGAAGAAGTTTTAACTTTTGCACCATATTTTGTGGAATATAATAGTTATGTTGAAGGATATAATGGTGTATTAAAAATTGTTTCTCCAAACTTAGAAACTTTTGAACCTAATTTAAAGGAATTAGAAGATAAAATAACTCCTAAAACAAGAGCTCTTATAATAAATACACCCAATAATCCTACTGGTGTTATTTATTCAGAGGAAACTATTAAGAAAATAGCGGAAATTTTAGAGAAAAAGCAAAATGAATATAATACTCAAATTTTTTTAGTATCTGATGAACCATATCGTGAATTGGCTTATGATGGAATTGAAGTTCCTTATGTTACTAAATATTATAAAAATACATTTGTTGTATATTCTTTTAGTAAATCATTATCTTTACCAGGTGAAAGAATAGGTTATGTTGTAGTTCCAAGTGAAATGGATGACAGTGAAAATATTATAACAGCTATTACAATTGCTAATAGAGTTATTGGCTCTGTAAATGCTCCTTCACTATTCCAAAAAGTTGTTATGAATTGTTTGGATATTGCTCCTGATTTGGAAACTTATGATAGAAATAGAAATTTATTATATAATGAACTTAAAAGTTATGGTTTTGAATGTATTAAACCTCAAGGTGCATTTTATTTATTTGTTAAATCTCCTATCGAGAATGAAAAAGAATTTTGTAATATAGCTAAAAAATATAATATTTTATTTGTTCCAGGCTCTTCTTTTGCTTGTCCGGGATATGTTAGAATAGCTTATTGTGTTTCTACTGATATGATTAAAAGATCTTTACCTAAATTTAAACTATTAGCTGAGGAAACTATAAGATAGTTATTTATAAGATGTTATATGATATAAAATAGTATTATTTTATTCAATTTTTAGATTAGAAATTTTATAATTAAAATAATTTCGCAAAGGGATCCTAAAAAATAGGATTCTTTTCTTTAGTTAATAAAAGCACTATATAAAATTATAAAGTGCTTTTATTTTTTGGTGAGCCATAGAGGGATCGAACCTCCGACCGTCAGATTAAGAGTCTGCTGCTCTACCAACTGAGCTAATGGCCCAAATATTTATTACTTTGTTATTATAATCTTTTTTTGTTACAATGTCAATACCTTTTTATTTGATACTGCTAAGAGTGATGTGGCTATAGGAAATTTGGTGACAGGGCTTTTTGTCATTTTTGGGACGGAGATGGGGAATTTGGGGACGGGGCTTTTTTTCCCTATTTTTAATTAATGTATTAATTTGTTATATGTAAGATAAAAATAGGGAAAAAAAGCCCCGTCCCCAAATTCCCCATCTCCGTCCCAAAAATGACAAAAAGCCCTGTCCTCAAATTCCCTATAGCCATATCATTCTTATATCTATTCTTCACTTGTTGTTGTCTCGCTACTTCCTGTATTTGGATTTTGTTGTTCTGTGTCTGGTACTTCTGTTGCTGGTGTTTCAGTTGTTGGTGTGTCAGTTGATGTTGATGGATTATTGGTTGGTGTGTTTGGTTGAGTTTCTGTTGGAGCTGTTGGTGCCGTTGGTGTTGTAGTTGTAGTTCCTTTTGTTCCTCTTCTTACTATTCTTGTCATTGCACTATAAGTGTCTTTAGATAATAATTTTGTTGAAACTACTTTTCCGTTTAGTTTTTTTATTATATATGTTTCTGTTATTTGTCCGTTTGTTCCTTTTTGTTCAACAACTTCTTTTCCTGCTGCTAAAGTACTATCTTCTATATATTGTGTTGTAAAAGGTATCGTAGATACTTTACTTGTTTTAAATTCAAATGTATATTCGTTTTCTTCTTTTATTCCAAAAATTGATATTGTTGCTACTCCATTTTTACTACTTGCAACTAATCTTATTGGATATGTTCTAGTATTCTTAAATTTAAAATCTGTTACTCCATAAACAACTGTTGCATCTCTTCCAGGTCCTACATATGATGTTACAAATTGATGGTTTCTTCTTTCTACTATTTCTAGATTTGCCATTAGTACTGCATTATATAATGTTGAAGAAATTTGACAAATCCCTCCTCCTATTCCATCTACTACTTTTCCGTTTTCATATACTTTACCATTTTTATATCCTGCTGCAACTGTTCTTGGACCTAATGTTTTATTATATGAAAAAGTTTCCCCTGGCATTATAACTTTTCCATTTAATTTTTGACAAGCTAAATTTAAATTTGTTGACCTATCTCTATCTCCTGGATCATACATTGTAGTAAAATATGATAATCTATCCGGAAAAGCTTCTGTTCCTATTTGGCTTATAGTAACTTTTGGTTGTGTTAATGTTAATGGTATAACATATACATCTTTTTCTTCTTGCAATATCTTTTTTGCTTCTTCTACATTAAAATCAATTCCTACAACCTCTGGATAGACAGTAAAAGGATCTTTTGTATAATATGCATCTTGTGCTTCTTTATATATTTCATCATGTATTTTTTGTATATCTATTTCTTGTGGCGTTTTATTTATAACTGGGATTTCTATATATTCATCATTCAAATTTATATTGTTTAATCTATCTTTTACTAAATTTAGTAATTTATCAGTTTCTATGCTTATTCCTTCTTTTCCTTTTGTAATTATTAATTCATCATCTTCAACAGCATATGTTGATTCTACAACTACTCCTGGTAAATTAGCTTCCATATCTTGGATAGTTTGTTTAGTTACATCTTCATTTAATGTCATATCTACATTAATATCTTTTTTTGAAATAAGAGTACTTAATATTTGATAATTATTTATAAAAATATTATCACTTCTTCCTGTTAAATATGCGTCATTGATTGCTTTTTCTATATCATAATTTACTTCCATAATTGTTGGATTTAATGTAGACTCATAATCTTCATATTTTAATTTTATTTCTTGTGCTTTTTTTTCATTATATATATTTTCAAGTTTTGCTTTTGCTTCATCTTTTGATAAACCTGATACATCTATGCCTTCTATTGATATGCCACTAATTAATTTTTCATTATTAATGTTTATTAATGCAAAGATTGTTGAGAAGAATAGTGCAAAAATTATTACAATACCAATAATAATTGGAATTATCCATTTTCTTTTCTTTTTTTCGCCATCCATCTTTCTTAATTCTTTTTTATTATTGCTTTTTTTAAATTTTGTTGTTTCTTCTTTTTTCTTTTCCTTTTTTTTCTTCTCTACTTTTTTATCTTCTTCCTGTTTTTCTATTTTACTTTCTTCTTGTTTTTCGTCTTTATCTTCTTTTTTAGCTTTCATTCTTTCTTTTATGTTTTTGCTATCATTTTCTTTTTTATTATTCTGCACTTCTTCATTAATATTTTCTTTTTCCTCTATTTTTTCTTTTGGATTATCCATTTTTTCTTCCTCCAAATTTTCTTTTAACGCGTTTTCTTTCATATAAAAAACCCCTTTTATAAATCTTAATTTAATATTATCATAAACTTACTTTTTTGACAATATTTGCGTTACTTTTTTTGAATCGCTTTTAGTTCCTCTTTTATTCTATATTATTCATTTTATGTTTTAGTCTTTTAATTATTACAGTTTGATTACATTATTATTACATTTTAATAATTTTATATAAAATACTTGAATAATGTAGAAAATAATATTATAATGTCC
>CALXXK010000054.1 GCA_944392675.1 uncultured Clostridia bacterium | reverse complement strand
GACACGACCCCAAAATGACAAAAAGCCCCGTCCCCAAATTCCCTATACTCGTTCCTAATTTCCTTTTGGTATACTAAAAAGAAAGAAGGATGATTTTAGAAATGATAGTCAAAGAAAAATTTAAGACAGGATTAGAAGATATAGGAAAAGGAAATTTAATAAAGAATAAATCAATATTAAGAATGTTTGAAAATATAGGAGCTTATCATTCTGACATGATAAAGTTTGGAGCAAATGAAATAGAAGATACAAAAGCTAGTTGGATTTTAATGGATTGGAAAATTAAAGTAATAAATAGACCTAAATATGGAGAAAACTTAGAAGTGCATACATGGTGCAAAGATGGAGGAAAAATGCATACATACAGGGATTTTGAATTATATAATGAAAAAGGAGAATTGTGTGCAATTGGAACTTCAAAATGGGTTTTAGTTAATATAGAAACAGGAAAATTAACCAAAATAGAAAAGGATTTAATGGATAAATATACATTAGAGGAAAAAAATGTATTTAATCAAAAAGAAATGGATAAACTAAAAGTACCAGAAAATTATATTTCTAATATTATATACAAAGTAAATAGAAAAGATATAGACATAAATAATCATATGCATAATTTATATTATTTAGATTTGGCATATGAAGCGTTACCTGAAGATGTATATAATAAAGAGAGACCATTTAACAATATAAGGATTTCTTATAAAAGAGAAATAAAGCTAGGAGATACGGTTAATTGTAAATATTCAAAAGAAGGAAATAAGCATATAGTAGTTATTATGGATAAAGATGAGAAAAAAATACATGCTATAATAGAATTAGAAAAATAATAGCAATATGTTTAAAAAATATAAAAAAATATGGAAAATAATCAAAAAAAGTTGAAATTTGTAGATACTTTGTGATATAATAGCCGTTAGTTGTTAATTAAAGGGAGGAAAAGAAAATGGTAAAAAATTTAAGAAAAACAAAAATAGTAGGAACAATAGGACCAGCAAGTGAAAATAGATTAGAAGAATTATTTGATGCTGGATTAAATGTTACAAGAATTAACTATTCACATGGTAGCTGGGATGAACAAGCAGAAAAAACAGAAAAAATAATAAAATTAAGAAAAGAGAAAGATATTCCAGTAGCATTATTATTAGATATGCAAGGGCCAGAAATCAGAACAGGAATGTTAGTAACAGGAAAAAATGAAAAAATAAAACTAGAAGATGGACAAAAATTTACATTAGTAAATGAAGATATAACAGGAGATAAAGATAGAGTATCTGTATCTTACAAAGAATTATATAAAGATGTAGAGCCAGGTTCAAAAATATTAATTGATGATGGAGCTATAGAATTAGTTGTTGATGAAATAGTAAATAAAGATATAGTTTGTACAGTAGTTCATGGAAATGGATTAGGAAGTAGAAAAACTATAAATCTACCTGGAACAATAGTACGTTTACCAGCATTAAAAGAAAAAGATATAGAAGATTTAAAAACAGCTTGTGAACATGATTATGATTATGTAGCAATATCATTTACAAGAAATGTAGATGACATTCAACAAGTAAGAAAAGTATTAGATGAAAATGGTGGAAAAGATATAAAAATAGTTACAAAAGTAGAAAACATCGAAGGTTTACAAAATATGGAACAAATAGTAGACAGTGCAGATGCTCAAATGATTGCTCGTGGTGATATGGCAACAGAAACAGACTTTACAGAACCACCAGTTATGCAAAAGAAATTTATAAAATTATCAAATAAAGAAAACAAACCAGCAATAACAGCAACACAAATGTTAGAATCTATGACATATAATCCATTACCAACAAGAGCTGAAGCAAGTGACGTAGCAAATGCTATTTATGATAGAACAAGTGCAGTTATGTTATCTGGAGAATGTGCTATGGGTAAATATCCAGTAGAATGCGTAAAAACAATGGTTAAAATTGCAGACAGAGTTGAAAATGATATTGATTACTGGAAAAGATTTAAAAACAATGAAAATATAAAAATTGAAAAATTAGAAGATAAAATAGCTTACTCAACATGTGTTATGGCTATGAATATGGATGCAGATGCAATTGTTTGTTATACAAATACAGGAGATTCTGCAAGAAGACTAGCAGGTTTAGGAGCTGGTTGTCCAATATTAGCTATTACAGATAATAGAAGAACATTTAATCAATTAGCATTAGCATGGAATGTTACACCAGTATATGTTGAAAGAACATCATCTATTGATAAAGTTATAGAAGATGGAATAGAAAAATTAAAAAATAAAGAAATTCTTGAAAAAGGAGATATGGTTGTAGTAGCTGGAGGAGCTAAATGGTTAGAATCAGCAGAAGACAGCAAAATTATTGGTGGAATAGCAAAAATATAGATTAATTTATTTTTAGCAAATAAAATGTTAGTACTATAACTAAGCAATAAGCATAACCCTTAATTATCAAATAAAAAATTGATGAGGAGGGTTTGTTTTTTTTTATTTTTATGTTATACTAAGTATATTAAAAAGAAAGGAAAATAAATATGTCAAAACCAATAGTAGCGATAATAGGAAAACCAAATGTAGGAAAATCAACATTTTTCAATTATTTGGCAGGAAGTAGAATATCAATTGTACAAGATACACCAGGAGTAACAAGAGACAGAATATATGCAGAAACAAACTGGAGAGGAAGAGACTTTACATTAATAGATACTGGAGGAATAGAGCCAGAATCTGACGATATAATTTTATCTCAAATGAGAGAACAAGCAAACTTAGCAATAAACATGGCAGATGTAATCATATTTTTAACAGATATAAGACAAGGTGTAACATCAGCAGACAAAGAAATAGCATTAATGTTAAAAAAATCAGGAAAACCAATAGTTCTTGTATGTAATAAAGCAGATAATTTTGAAAAAGATAAAGAAGAAATATACGAATTCTATAACTTAGGAATAGGAGAACCGTATCCAATATCGGCAGCAAATGCTTTAGGAATAGGAGACGTACTAGATAAAATATATGAAAGTTTTCCAGAAAAAGCAGAAAATGAAGAAGAACAAGATGCAATAAAAGTAGCTGTAATAGGAAAACCAAATGTAGGAAAATCATCTTTAATAAATAAGATTTTAGGAGAGAACAGATTAATAGTAAGCAATATAGCAGGAACGACTAGAGATGCAATTGATACACCATTTAAAAATGAAAAAGGGAAATATATATTAATAGATACAGCAGGAGTAAGAAGAAAAAGCAAAGTAAAAGAATCCATAGAAAAATTTAGTATAATGAGAACTTTACTTGCAATAGAAAGAGCAGATGTATGTTTAATGATATTAGACGCATTAGAAGGAGTTACAGAACAAGATGCAAAAATAGCAGGAGAGGCACATGAAGCTGGAAAAGGTGTAATAATAGTTGTAAACAAATGGGATGAATATGAAAAAGAAACGGGAACATTAGAAAAATACAAAAAAGATATATATAGTAAACTTTCATATTTATCATATGCACCAATAATATTTATATCAGCAAAGACAGGGCAAAGAGTTCACAAATTATTTGATTTAATAAATCATGTAAATGAACAAAACAGTATGAGAATATCAACATCAGTATTAAATCAAGTAATAAATGAAGCAATTGCAATAGTACAACCACCAACAGACAAAGGAAAAAGACTAAAAATATTTTATGGTACACAAGTCTCTACAAAACCACCAACATTTGTAATTTTTGTAAATAATAAAGAATTATTTCATTTTTCATATGAAAGATATATAGTAAATCAAATACGAAAAGAATTTGGGCTAGAAGGAACACCTGTAAGAATAATAGTAAGAGAAAAAAATCAAAAAGAAGCTGAAAAAGAAGGATATTATTAAAACAAGGGAGGAAAAAAGATGATATTATATATAATTATGGTAATAGTTGCATATTTAATAGGAAGTATAAGTTTTTCAGTCATTATAAGTAAAAAAATGGCTGGATTTGATGTAAGAGAAAAGGGAAGTGGAAATGCTGGAAGTACAAATATGTTACGTTCAGTTGGAAAAAAAGCAGCAGCGATTACTTTAATATGTGATATTTTAAAAGGTGTAGTAGCAATATTAATAGCAATAATATTAGGAAATATTTTTAAAAATTCAAACAAAGAATTGTTATTACAAATTGCTGGTATTGCAGTAGTATTAGGACACACTTTCCCAATATTCTTTGGATTTAAAGGAGGAAAAGGTGTAGCAACATCTTTAGGAATTTTACTTATGAGCAATTGGCAAATAGGATTAATTTGCTTGGTATTTGGAGTAGTTTTAATCATATTAACAAGAATGGTTTCATTGGGGTCATGTATGGCAGCAATATTATTTCCAGTATTAACATTATTTATAAATGAACATTATACAGTATTAACAGAAGGTAAAAGTGGAAATGTATATTTCATATATAGTGTAATTATGGCAATAATAGTATTATATAATCACAGAAGCAATATAAAAAGAATATTAAATGGAACAGAAAATAAAATAAGTTTTAAAAAATAAAAAGAAAAAAGTACTGTAAAAATACTAAAAAATTTTTAAAGTCAAATTAACTAATTTGATAAAAAGGTATTAATAAATGTTCAAAAGTAAATAAACAAAGGAGTAGATTTAAAGTGAGAAATATAGCAATAATAGGAAGCGGAAGCTGGGGAATAGCACTTGCAACACATTTATCAAGAAATGGAAATAAAATAAAAGTATGGTCATTCAATGAAGAAGAAAAAGATTTAATAAATAATGAAAGAAAATGTAAGTTTTTACCTAATTTAGTTTTACCAGATAATATTTTTTGCTCAACTGATTTTGAAGAAGTAATAAAAGATTCAGAATTTATACTACATGTTACACCTTCAAAATTTACAAGAGAAACTTTTAAACAATACAAAAAATATGTAGGAAACAAGCCAGTTATAATATGTTCAAAAGGTTTTGAAAAAGATACTTTAAAGACATTAGATGAAGTAATTAAAGAAGAATTACCAGATGTAAAACTTGGAGTATTATCAGGCCCAAGCCATGCAGAAGAAGTATCAATTGCAGTACCAACTGTATTGGTTATAGCATCTGAACATAAAGAAATACTAGAATTAATACAAGATACATTTATGTGTACAGAAATGAGAATATATACATCAGATGATGTTAAAGGCGTAGAATTAGGAGGAGCATTAAAAAATATTATAGCATTTTGTGCAGGAGTAGCAGCAGGAATAGGATTAGGAGACAATACATTTGCAGCTCTAATAACAAGAGGACTAGGAGAATTAACAAGACTAGGAGTTGAATTAGGAGGAAGAAAAGAGACTTTTTATGGACTTAGTGGACTAGGAGACTTAATAGTAACATGTCTTAGTGAACATAGTAGAAACAGAAAAGCTGGAAAATTAATAGGCCAAGGAAAATCTTTAGAAGAAACAAAAAAAGAAGTAGGAATGGTAATAGAAAGTATAGATAACATAGAAGTTGCTTATGAACTTTGCAAAATACATAATGTCGAAATGCCTATAGTAGAAAGTGTTTATAAAGTAATATATAAAAAATTAGATCCTAAAGAGGCTGTTACAAGTTTAATGACGAGAGCGAAAAAAGCAGAGGATTAGATATATGGATTTTAGGGATTTTGAGACAGGATTTTTGTCATTTTGGGGACGCGTCCAAAAATGACAATTTTATATTTTGAGCATATTAATTAAATTTTTATAATAAACCTCAAAATTGTAATTTTTGGACGCGTCCCCAAAATGACAAAAATCCTTAAATTCCCTAAAAAATGAATAATACATAAAATAAAAGTAAATAATAGAAAAAGAATAATATTATTTAGGTATGGAATGTTAAAGAAAGATTTTTATTGTTCAATTATAAAAAAGTATAAGAATTTAAATCTGAAAAAGAAAGGAATGAGTGTGCGAATGGAATTTTTTGATAAACTTGGAAAGAAAGCATCAGAAGCATATAAATTTACAGCAGATAAAACAGGCAAATTAGCAAAGGAAACAAAATTAAAATTCAAAATGTCAGAATTAAAATCACAAATAGAAGACCTATATGTAGAAATAGGAAAAAAGGTTTATGAAAAGCACATAAGAGAAGAAGAAATATGTATAAAAAAGGATCTTGAAGAACAATGCACAAAAATAGATGTATTAGCTCAAGAAATTGAGTCATTGCAAAATGAAACTTTAGAATTGAAAGATAAAAAGCAATGTCCTAAATGTTATAAAGAAGTTGATAAAGACGACAACTATTGCAAAAATTGTGGTGAGAAGTTAGAAAAACAAGAAAAAGAAGATAAACAAGAAAAAGATGTGAAAGAAGTAGAAATATTAGAAGACATAGAAAATACAAATGTAGAAGATGATGATGGAATAGAAAAAAGCGAAGCGGAAAAATTAGAAAATGAATTAAATGAAAATAAAATAGACAATGAAGATAGTAATAATGAAGAAAAATTGGACAACCAAATAGATATAAATGAACTACAAGAAGAAAATCAAGAAAAAACAAATTTAGAAAAAACTGTAGAAGTAGAGTCACATGTAGATATTGAAGCAGATGAAGCTGAAAATAAATAAAGTATGCCAAAATATTCTGTTATTCTTGGCAATGGAAAGGAAATGAGAAATGAAACTAGTAGTACAAAGAGTAAAAAATGCAAAAGTAGAAGTTGAAAATAAAATAGTAGGAAGTATAAATAAAGGATTTTTAGTCTTGCTAGGAGTTACACATAATGATAACCAGGAAGTTGCGGATTATTTAGTTAAAAAATTATGTAATTTAAGAGTTTTTGAAGATGAAAATGAAAAAATGAATTTAGCATTAAAAGATGTTCAAGGAGAATTATTAATAGTTTCTCAATTTACATTATATGCAGATACGACAGGAGGAAATAGACCATCTTTTATAAATGCAGCTAAACCTGATGAGGCCAATAAATTATATGAATATTTTTGTGAGCAGTGCCAAGAAAAGGGAATAAAAGTACAAAAGGGTGTATTTGGAGCTCATATGGATGTTTCACTTGTAAATGATGGGCCTGTAACTATTATAATGGAAAAAAATAATTAATTTAAGATTTAAATGAATAATTTACAAAAAATAGACAAGAACAAACAAAATAAATTTTAAGTAATGAAAAATTTTAATATGGATATCTTTCATATAAATATTTTATGATATTATCAGCATTTATATCGGTAACTTTAATATAGGTATTTTTATCTAAAGATATCCACATACTAATAAAATACTTTTCGATATTATCGATAAAAATACCAATAATTTCTGCTAATTCAATTGGATTAGCATATTTTTTTTCCCAATTTAATCTATTTTCTATATTTAAATTAGTATTATAAAAGCTACTAAGAAATTTATTTAATTCACCTTTTTTTTCACTAAATAAGTTTACAGTTGCATTCATTTTATATAAAACTCCCACTAAAATAATTATCTATAATTTATTATAAAATTTTTATAAGATTTTATACATAGAATAAAGTAAAACAAAAATGTAAATAATACTAAAAAGGATGAAAAATATTGTGAAGGGAATGTGATTAATAGTGAAAAAATATAGAATGTTAGCATATATTGTTTTAATAACAATTATAATAATTATTAGTTCAGTGATATATGTAAATGCTAATAAAAATCCAGAAGAATATGAAAAACAAAAAATATCTTCAGAAATGGAATTTTTAGAAAGTAAAATATTAGATTTAGCCAATATGATGAATAATATACAAACAAGCAAATATAGTGTTACAGTTAAAGAGCTTCCAAATCAAACACAAGAGAATGAAAAAAAAGATAGTTCAAATTCGCAAGAACAGTCTAGTGAAAGTAGTAATCAAGGACAAAGTGGAGGTGAAGAAAATGATAGTTCACAAGATTCAAGTAGTCAAAGTTCAACTGAACAGGATAAATCTGGAGAAAATAAAAAATATGAATTAGAATTAAATGGAGTATTAAATGAAAACCAGCAAATAGATTGGAATAATGTAAAAGGAAAAGTGGAAGAATTATATATATCAATTCCAACAATAACGTTAGATTTATACAAAAAAAATGTAAATAAAGATGATATATTAAATTTTAATAAAGAATATGATAATCTAATTAAGGTAGTTAAAAATGAAAATAAGGAAGAAGTTTTAGGGACGTTAAATAATTTATACTCATATATGCCAAAATTTATTCAAAACACTTCAGATGATAACGTAAATAAAACAATAGTAGAAACCAAAAGTTATATAGTTAGTGCTTATTCTAAATTAGACGCAGAAAATTGGGATGTGATTAGTGATGATATAAAAAAGGCAATTGATGTTTACTCTAAATTGTTGTCTGATACAAACATAGATAGTGAAAAACAATATTCTTTAAATAAATCTTATGTTATATTAAATGAGATTCAAAATGCATTAAGTATAAAAGATAAATCAGTTTTTTTGATAAAGTATAAAAATTTACTAGAAGAATTAGAAAATGTATGATATAATAGTTAATAAAGCAAATTGAATAGTCGCTGGTAAATCTCCGAAAGGAATTACGAGAGGAAAGTCCGGGCTCCATAGAGCAAAGATGCTAGATAACGTCTAGTGAGGGTGACCTTAAGGAAAGTGCAACAGAAAATAACCGCCTCAAAGATAATATCAATAGAGGTAAGGGTGAAAAGGCGAGGTAAGAGCTCACCGCTATCATGGTGACATGATAGGTCAGTGTAAACCCCATCTGGAGCAACACCTAATAAAGAAGATTAAGCCTGCTCGGCACCTTCTTGAATTGAGTGGCTTGAAATATATAGTGATATATATTCTAGATAAATGACTATTTTAAATGACAGAACCCGGCTTACAGATTTGCTTTTATTTTTTTTATAAAAAACAAGAAATAAATTACAACAAACTATTGACTTAATTCGACAACAAATGTAAAATAATAATGAAAAATCTATTTTTGTAAATAGAAAGAACCTTGAAAAGTTAATACTATTATTAGAATAAAAGGAAAATAGGGGGAAAGAACTATTTACAAAAATAGAAGAAAGAATACAATTTATTGTAATTCTAAACTTTCAAGATATTAAAATTAATACAATATTCTAACATATTAAAATTCTTATAATAATTTTAATAAAAATATAGCAAAAGTAAATAAAATTTATAAAAAATTTTTAGTAAAAAAGATAAAAAATAAATAAAAAATAAGAAAATAGTAAACAATACAAAAGAGAGAGGGGAAATACAATGATAAGTGTAAAAAAATCTAATAATGGTATTACATTAATTGCCTTAGTTATAACAATCATAGTCTTGCTAATACTAGCAGGAGTAAGCATAGCGATGTTGACAGGAGATAATGGAATATTAAATAAAGCAACAACAGCAAAACAAAAAACAGAAGAAGCAACAGCAGAGGAAAGAGTAAAATTA
>CALXXK010000053.1 GCA_944392675.1 uncultured Clostridia bacterium | reverse complement strand
CATACTCAAGGTCAAGAAATTTACTGGCAATTTCAAAATTTTAACCCTCCTATGAGTTTTGAAATTGGTCAAAAATTAGCTGAAGTAAGTGGTTATTTACTAACAGAAACTCCTTATAATTCTAGCTTTGCTGGATATAAAGATTGGTTTATACAAAATTATAATAGACCTGGATATACTATTGAAGCTGGTATTGGAGAAAATCCTCTTCCTATTTCTCAATTTGATGAAATTTATAATGACAATATCGGAATTTTAATACTTGGAGCTATCTCTTAATTTATTATTTATTTCTTAAGTCTTGTAAATAAAAATACAAGACTTTTTATATACTAGGAAAATTTTCCAAAATTCCTAGTATATAATTATTTTCGTATAAAACTAATATCTACCTTTTTATATTAGTATTATTTAAAATAAATTCGGAAATTGTTTTACCATTATGTACATATCTTCTTCATTTAGCTCTTTTTTTCTATTTTTATATCTATATCCAAGTTTATAATAAAATTGATGTGCTGTTATTGATGCTGGAATTTTATGAAATTTGCTTAGTATATCTTTCTTCAAATTCTTTTATTTCTATCATATTAATCACCCTTTAATATTTTTATTTTTTATATAACTTCCTTTAAACTCTTCTGATAATATGTCCATTTCTATAACATCATAATATTTCCCATTAATAAATCTACATTTTCTCCTTCTTCCATACTCTTTAAATCCACATTTTTTATAGCAAGCTAGTGCTCTTTCATTAAATTCCATTAAATCTAACTTTATATTGTTTAAATTCAAATAGTTAAACCCATAATCTAATATTAATCTTATTGCTTCTGTTCCATATCCTTTTTCTCTATAATCTTTATCACCTATAAAAATCCCTAATTCCGCTGTTCTTCTGAAATGATTTATATCTTCTAATCCTATTGTTCCTATTAATTTGTCTTCATTATTATCTACAATTGCAAATGTTGCTTCTGCATCTATTTTTTCTTCTAGATATTTCTTTTCTGCTTCTAGTGTCATAATTTGATGACTTCTTCCTGTATAGTCTGTTATATCAAAATCGTTCATCCATTCTGTGTATTTTTCTACATCTTCCAGACTTCTTGGTGATAAATAGATTCTCTCTCCTACTAATTTTTTAAAATATTTCATATTTGCTTCCCCCTTTATATTTCTTTTTCCATTATTCTTCTTTGCAAACTCATTCCAAATTTTTCATAAAAACTGATTGCTTTTTTGTTAAAGTCCCAACAATTTAATTCTATTCTTTGACAATTCAACTTCTTAGATATTATGGATGCTTCCTCCATTAGACTTCTTCCTATTCCTTTTCCTCTATATTTTTCATCTACTCCTAATTCATCTATCCACAAGATCTTTGACTCTTTCAAATTTATATGATTTTTTACTTCTTTAATTTTATATATTAATACCCCATATATTTTAGAAGTATTATCTATAGCTAGAAGTACTTTTTTATCCTTATCATTCATTATTCCTATTGCATCTTCTTTTACTTGCATTTTGCTTTTTTTCTTAAAAATATCTGGTCTACTTTCATAGTGAATTTGTGATATTTGCTCTAATATATTGATTAATTGTCCTAAATCTTCTTTTTTAGCTATTCTTATTTCCATAACAACCCCCTCTTTTCTGAAATATGAACATTACAGAAATTCTACTATTATAGAAAAAATCTGAAATCATTAAAATTGTATCTAATAGATAAATAAAAGCCCTGCTAAGAAATCATTTAAGACTCCTCAGCAAGACTTTAATCTTACTTCTGTGTAGATAATCATTTTGATTACCCTATATCGCTCAAAATTTATTAATTTCTAGATATACTCCTAAATATGCTTTTCATTTTAACATGTAATTTTAAAATTGTCAACTAGTGAACATAATTTTATTTATTTCGTAACCCATTTTATTAAATTTAAATTAGCTGAATCAAGTAACATTTCATGTCTTGGCATTACTCTAAATGTATAACCATAATTTCCACCAGTTGTCAATTCTATTTTTGTAGTAAAATAATATTTTCTATTTTCTTCATCCTGTTCAGTTAAAGTCATTGGAATTATATTAACATCTTCAACAATTCCATTTTCTAAAATCTTTCCATAATATGCTTCTACTATAACATTTTCTACATCTATATTTGGCAATTCTACTTCACAGCCAACCTCTATATTATTTCCTGCATCTATTGTAATATTATCTAAATTATCAACTTGTGTTATTTTAACATCTTTCCAATTAACATATAAGTCTTTTTTCCATGAATTATATGCTGCAACATTGTCTATATCTTGATAATATTTCTTTGTTAAATTACATAGTGGAATATACAATTTATTTGTATAATCTACAAGCATTCTTGCTGTACTATATTTTCCACCTGTTGTTATTATTGAGTTCTTCATCAGTTCAAGCCATTTTTTAGATATTCCATTTTTATCTTTTTCATAATATGTTGGTATAATTTTTTCTTCTAATGTTCTATACATACTTTGACTATCTGC
Organism: uncultured Clostridia bacterium; assembly: GCA_944392675.1. GTDB lineage: Bacteria > Bacillota > Clostridia > TANB77 > CAG-508 > CAG-269. The sequence goes on along the minus strand of CALXXK010000053.1, from coordinate 6,941 downwards.
CATATCTTGTGCTTCATATGAGTCATATTCTGCATTTGTTCCAATTGTCCATCCATTAGTTTGTGTATATCCTTCTGCCCACCAACCATCTAATACACTGAAGTTTATAACTCCATTCACTGATGCTTTTTGTCCACTTGTTCCTGATGCTTCCATTGGTCTTCTTGGATTGTTTAACCATACGTCTACACCACTTATTAGGTATCTTGACATTGCTATATTATAATTTTCTAATAAGAATATTTTTCCTTTAAATTGTGGCATCATTGATATTTCATGTATATACTTAATTAAATCTTGACCTTCTTTATCTGCTGGATGTGCTTTTCCTGCAAATATTATTTGAACTGGTCTATCTTCATTATTTAATATTTGTGTTATTCTTTCTAAATCTTTAAATATTAATGTTGCTCTCTTATATGTTGCAAATCTTCTTGCAAATCCAATTGTCAATTTGTCAGGACTTAATTTTGATGTTATTTCATTTATCTCTTCGTAACTATATCCTGCTCTTCTTAATCTTTGCATTGTACTGTCTTTTACAAATTTTATTAATTTTATCTTTCTATCTGTATGTACATTCCATAATTTTTCATCTGGAATATTTTTTATTTTTTCCCATACATAATCTTGATACATATTATCTTGCCAATATGGCATTAAATATTTGTTATATAATTCTTTTAGTCTAGGTGCCAACCATGAACAAGTATGTATACCATTTGTTACATATGTTATTGGAGATTCATTTGCTGCTATATTCGGCCATAAATCACTAAATAATTCTCTTGAAACTGCTCCATGTAATTTACTTACACCATTTTTCTTTCCAGCAATTTTTAAAGCTAAAATTCCCATATTAAAGCCATCATCTAAGTCTATTCCTGGTTTCATTCCTAATCTTAAAAATTCTTCTCTATCTATTCCTAGTCTTGGCCAGAATTCTTTGAAATATTTTTCAACTAATGCTATTGGAAAAATATCATTTCCAGCTGGTACTGGTGTATGTGTTGTAAATACTGTTTTTGAGCTTGCAATATCTCTTGCCACATCAAATGATACTTGTTTTTCTTTTATAATGTTTTTGATAATTTCAAGAATTAGAAATGCTGAATGTCCTTCATTCATATGATATACTGTAGGTTTTAGCTTTAAATATTTTGTTAATAGACTAACTCCTGCCATACCAAGAACAATTTCTTGCCTAATTCTCATTTCTTGGTCTCCACCATATAGTTTTAATGTTACATCTCTATCTTCTACATTATTTTTTTCTATATCAGAATCTAGTAAATATAAAGTTACCCTTCCTACATTTATTTGCCATACTTTTAGATATAGTCTTCTTTTAGGGAATTTTACATATATTACTAATTCATCACCATTTTCGTCCTTTACTGGATTAATTGGTAAATCATATAAATCTATTCCATTATATTCTGTTTCTTGTTGTCCATATCCATTTATTTTTTGCTTAAAATATCCATGTTTATATAATAGACCTACCGCTACTAAAGGAATTCCTAAATCACTTGCTGATTTTAGATGGTCTCCTGACAAAATTCCTAATCCACCAGAATAAATTGGTATAGTTTCATCTAAACCATACTCTGCTGAAAAATATGCTATTAAATCTTTTTTATTTTCTGGGTATTTATTAGAAAACCATGTATTTTTACTGTTCATGTAATCATCAAAGTCTTCTACTATTTTGTCATATTCTTTCAGAAATAGTATATCTTTAGAAGCTTTTTCTAATCTTTCTTGTGATACATTTTTTAAAAATTTAACTGGATTTTTGCTAGAGCCTTCCCATAAATCTCTGTCTATTTTTTGAAATAATCTTAAAAATTCTGTGTTCCAAGACCACCATAAATTATTTGATATTTCCGCTAACTTTTCTATTCTTTTTGGTAATTGTGGATTTACTGTAATTCTATTAAAAACATACATTGTTATTCCTCCTTCGTATCTTTGTGTAATTATCTATTGTAAAATATATTTATATTATCTATTAATTTTTACTATTTGTCAAATGTTTTTTAAAAAAATCTTTAATTCATAAGTTGTAAGGAACAGGGGAAATTATATATTATATTTTAAGCGAATTTCGTGGGGACCGACACGATACATACTCTTATTAAATCAGCGACAGTCCCGTGGGAGCTGATTTTATTAGAGTATGTAAAGTGTTGGGATAGCGAAAAATATAATATATAATTCCCCCTGTTCCTTACAACTTATGAATTAAAGTTAAAAAATCCTAAGTATATCATTATACGTTACAAATATTGCTAATGCAATTAATATAGAAAATCCCAATAACTGTATATTTATTTCTGTTTGTTCCTTTAATGGTTTTCTTCTTATTGCTTCTATCAATAAAATCAATATCTTTCCACCGTCTAAAGCTGGAATTGGTAACAAATTGGTTACTCCTAAAGACAATGATATAAGTGCCAACAAATATATAAAATCTTGTATATCGTCAGTTTTAGCAACTGTTTCAGAAATTCCTACAGGTCCCATCATTTGGTCCACTCCTACATTTCCAGTAAATAATTGTTTTAAATTATCTATTATAGAAAACATAAATTCTGATGTTTGCATTCCTCCATTTATACATCTATTTATAAAATTATCGGGTACTTTTTTGAATGTTACTCCTAAATAATAATTTGGAATATAATCTGGTGTTAATTCTATTTTTATTTCTTCATTTCCTCTTTTTATTGTTAATAACATAGTATTCAAACCTTCTGTATTAAATATTTCTACTACTTTTTGAGTATCTCCATTAACAGGTTCGCCATTTATTGCAATCAGTTCATCATTTGATTTTATTCCTTGTTCTTCTGCTGGGCTTCCTTTTTCTACTGTTACTATTTTACAATCATCATCTAAATAAATACCTGTATGCTTACTTGGTACTTCTGTTGGTTCTATATTATATTCTAAGATTTCACCATTTCTATCTATTTTTATATTTATTTCTTCCCCATTTTGATTTTCAAGAACTTTATTTATATCAATTTGACTATTTACTTTATTACCATCTAGTTCTATTACCTTATCACCATTTTGTAATCCAATCTCTTGTGCAACAAAACCATTTAATGTTGTATCAATTTCATTAGAAACATATGGTCCTAATGTTACTGACATTAGTATGAAATATACAATTAATCCAAAAACTATATTAACAATCGCTCCTGCTGCACATATTGCTATTCTTTTTGGAATACTTGCTTTTGAAAAAGACCTACTATCCTCTGACCTTTCTTCTTCTCCTTCCATGCTAACAAATCCACCTAGTGGTAATAGTCTAAGTGCATATTTTGTTTCTCTACCTTGTTTTTTCCAAATTAAAGGACCAAATCCTATTGCAAATTCGTTTACTTTTACTTTGCATAGCTTTGCAACTAGAAAATGTCCTAATTCATGTATAAATATTAAAAATCCTAATAAAAATATTATCTTTATTGCCGCTAATATAAATCCTAGCAATGTAAAACCTCCTTTAGGGGACGTTCCTTTAATCCCTAAAATTGGGGACTAGGGGACGAACCTATAGGGAATTTGAGAGCAGGGCTTTAGGGAATTTAGGGACGGGGCTTCAAATCCCTATCTTTATAAAAAAATAAAAATATCTTTAAAAATTCTTGATAGGGATTTGAAGCCCCGTCCCTAAATTCCCTAAAGCCCTGCTCTCAAATTCCCTATAGGTCCGTCCCCTAGTCCCCAATTTTAGGGATTAAAGGAACGTCCCCTGAAAAAAGGCATATGCAAATGGTGCTAAAAAGATTAGGCTATCAATTCTGTCTAACATACCTCCATGACCTGGAATTAAATTACTAAAATCTTTTATATCAACATACCTTTTTATACTTGATGCTGCAAAATCACCAATCTGTCCTACTAAACTTAGTATTAATGCTACTATTCCTATATATAAATATGAATATTCCATTCCTAAATAATTATTAACAAAAAATGTATAAGCTAACATTAATATTACAGCACCAATTGTACCTGCAACACAGCCTTCTATAGATTTCTTTGGACTTATTTTGCTAAATTTATGTTTTCCTATTAGTTTTCCTACAAAATATGCAAATATATCTGTTCCCCAAGCTGCTAAAATTGCATACCATACTAATATTTTTCCATTTTCCATTCCATCTATTAATGCTACAAACATTATAAAAAATACCACATAAAAAATTCCTATAAAAGTAAATGCTATATCTTTAAATGTTGTTTTCATTTCTGTCGCTATTACTTGTGCAAATAATACTATCAATATTGATGGTATTGTTACTGTAACAATCATATTTAAGCTTTCTGCTGGTATTAAGTGCACAACAGCTATACTTAAACAGCTTAAGTATCCTACCCATCTTACTGGATTTGAAACTTTTGCTACTGCATTAAAATATTCATTCATTGCTAATAATGCTATTATTGATAATGCTATATCTACTACATATGTATTCCCTATTAAAAAAATTATTAATACTAGAGGGAAACCTAATAATCCTGATGTTATTCTTTTTATATCCATATTACTACCTTTCTTGCCAATATAGGAAAATGTGTCAAAAAATATTATTCTCCTTTGACACAAGACTATCAATTTTATATGTGTCCCAAATAACAAAACTATATTTTTTACTTCCTAATTAGCTCCAAATTTTCTTGTTCTTTTTTGATATTCAACTATTGCCTCATCTAAATCCTTTTCTGTAAAATCTGGCCAATTTTTATCTATAAATAAAAACTCAGAATATACTAATTGCCAGGGTAAAAAATTACTTAACCTTAGTTCTCCACTTGTTCTTATTAATAAGTCTGGATCTGGTTGTCCTTTTGTATATAAGTTTTCTGATACTAATTCTTCTGTAATATCATTTATTTTTATTTCTTCATTTTTTACCTTATTTGCTATATTTTTTATTGCCTTTATTATTTCATCTCTTCCGCCATAATTTAATGCTATATTAAATGTTACTCCTGTATTATTTTTAGTCCTTTCCATACAATTTTGTATACTCTTTTGCATTCCTGTGGATAGTGCTGTTATATCTCCTAAAATTTTTACCTTGATATTTTCTGTATCGGCTCTTTTAGCGTAATCATCTAAATAGTTTTGAAGTAACATCATAAGTGCTTTTACTTCATCTTCTGCCCTTTTCCAATTTTCTGTTGAAAATGCATATACTGTTATATATTCTAGTCCTATTTTGTTTGCATATCTTACTATTTTTTCTAAAGTTTTTGCTCCTTCTTTATGTCCATAACTTGCTGATTTTCCTTGTGCTCTTGCCCATCTTCTGTTTCCATCCATAATTATAGCTATATGTTTTGGCAATTCTTCTTTTTTAAATTCCATAGAAAAACTTTGCATGATTATTCATTTTTAATTACAAAAATTTTATGTACAATAATAATAATCAAAATTTGAAATCATGCTCTCCTTTCTTTTTTGTTTAACCTTTTATTATTTTCTAATTAATTTTTCATTTATCTTTTAGTTTCTCATTATTTATGACTTTACATATTAACTATTTATTTCTATTTTGAATATATAAAGCTAGTTCTTTTAAAAACTCTGCTTTTTCTCCATAACTTTGTATTTGCTTTATTGCATATTGTATTATCACTTCTAATTTTTTCTTTGCTTCTTTAAGCCCATATTTTGATACATATGTACATTTTTTCTTTTCTTTATCATTTCCAACAGGTTTTCCTAAAATTTCTTCATTTCCTTCTTCTGATAATATATCATCTTTTATTTGAAATGCTAAACCTATTTTTTCTGCATAAGTTGTCAACTTATCTAAATCTTCTCTGTTACAATCTGCTAATATTGCACCCATTCTTACACATAGTCTTAGTAAAGCTCCTGTTTTATTTCTATGTATATAATCTAAATATTCTGCTTGTATTTCTTTTCCTTCATATTCTGTATCTACATATTCACCAGCTATCATTCTATCAACCGAAGTTGTAAATTCACTAAATACTTGTAATTTCTTATCTAAATCTTCTTTTTTTGACTTTTTTAAATCTTCACTTATTACAATATATGCATTATTTAATAAACCATCTCCTGCAAGTATTGCTGTAGCTTCATTAAATTGCTTATGATTAGTTGGCTTACCATGTCTAAAATCATCATCGTCTATTCCTGGCAAATCATCATGAATTAATGAGAAATTATGTACCATTTCTATTGCAACAGCATATGGAAAACACTTTTCTACATCATTTTTAAATAATTCGTATGTAGCCATTACTAAGATTGGTCTTAATCGCTTTCCACCTGACATTAAGCTGTATTCCATTGAATTATTTAATATCTTTTCTGGACATTCTTGTTTTCTTAAGTATTTTTCCAATTCATTGTTTACTATTTTTTGATATTTTTTTAAATTTTCTCTGAAATCCATAACATTCTCCCTAAATAATACACATCTATAAATAATTGTAAATCATTTTTTACTGATTAACATCAAATTCTTTGATTTTATTAAATTCTATTCTTTCTTATTATACAGACATTATTTCCTTTTCTTTTACTTCTAAAATTTTATCTATTTCTTCTATATTCTTATCTGTTATTTTTTGAATTTCATTTTCTGCTTGTTTTAATTCGTCCTCTGTTATATCTCCATCTTTTTGTTGTTTTTTAGCGTCATCTATTCCTTCTCTTCTAATAGATCTTACAGCTACTTTAGCTTCTTCTGACATTTTCTTTATATCTTTTACTATTTCTTTTCTTCTTTCTTCATTTAATTCAGGAAAAGCTAGTCTTATTACTTTTCCATCATTATTTGGATTTATTCCTATATCTGATGCTAAAATTGCTTTTTCTATTTCTTTTAATATACTTACATCCCATGGTTGTATAACTATTAATCTAGCTTCTGGCACTGATA
>CALXXK010000052.1 GCA_944392675.1 uncultured Clostridia bacterium | reverse complement strand
CCTTCCTTTGCACTAAAAAAACTGTGCTATCCAAAAATTTTTCTTTTTTGAATTTACACAGTTATATTTTAACACTCGAATATTTAAAAATTTTTTTCTATTCAATAAAAATTGTTGCTATTCAGGTGCTATTACTATGTTTACATCTAACCACAACATATATTATCTTGTATTATATTTTATTGTTATTTATTAAATTCTGAATAGCAACTTTACTTTTTTAATCTCTAAACTTTATTTCCTTCTTTAACAATTAATTCAATATTTCCATTTTTATATTCTTCTAGTATTTTTTCATAAATATTATTTTCTACATTTCTAGCTTTTTTAGGATGTACTAAAAATCTTATTGATAATTCTATATGGTCTTTTACTATTTTAGTATAGATAATTGGCATAAGCTCATTGTAGTATATCCTATATTCAACAGTTACATCATCAATAGCATCTTCCATTTTTCCTGGTATTGTTTTTAATATTTCATCTTCTCTCAAAATATTATATATAATTTCCTTTGTTTTCTCTAAATCAGAATTTATATCTATATCTATCATAATTTCATCCCATATATATTTAAATGCTTTAACATAATTTTTTAGTGGCTCTTGAAATACTTTTGAATTGGGAATATGCGTTATTTTTCCTGTACTTTGCTCTCCCTTTTCTTTTTCTTGCACATCTAAAACCTCAAATCCTAGTGCATGTATTTTTATAACATCTCCTCTTATTCCATCAATTTCTATTCTATCTTCTAATTCAAATGGTTTTGAAAATTTTATATATATACCTGCAAAAAAGTTAAATATTATTTCTCTTATTGCAATTGTAAGACCTGCCGAAATAAAACTTATTAATGTTATAATACTTTGTAATTTTTCACTCCATACTAATAGTATTAATATAAAAGTTATTACATTTAATACCATCTGTATACTTCTATTATAAATAAATTTCTTTTTACTACTAACACTTGATTTTGAATATATTTTTTTAGTTATCAATTTTATTATATATATTACTAATATAATCTCAAAACTAATTATTGTTAATTTTATATATTCTGTTTCTACTCCTAATAATTTTGATAAAAAATCTGATATTTGATTTATATATCCCATTACTCCTCCTTTTTCTTATTGTATAAGATAAAAAACGAGACATTGCACTTATATATACAACATCTCTCTTTTATATTAAATATAAAAATTATTCTTCTGTTCCAGTACTATCATTACTATCAAAAGGTATAAATTTGTTTACTATATTTTGTGGTTGTACTTCTTCTGCTCTAAACATCATAAATGAAGTATTTATTTTATTGTCTATTAATTCTTCTATTTCTTCTTTAGATGAATGTTCTGCTAAAACTAGTTCACTAACTAAAATTTGTTTAGCATTATTCAACATTTTTTTCTCTCCTGTTGATAATCCTTTTTCTTTTTGTTTGAAACTTAAGTTTCTAACAACATCTGCAATCTCGTATATATCTCCGCTTTTCATTTTTTCCATGTTATCTCTATAACGTTTATTCCAATTTTTGTCCATAGCTGTTTCGTCTTGTTCTAATACTCCAATTACAGCATCTGCTGAACTTTTATCTATTATGTTTCTTACCCCTACTTCTTCTGCCTTTGCTGTTGGTACCATTACTTTAACTTCTCCTGGCATTCTTAGTATGTAATAAGATTGTTTCTCCCCTAAAATATCTTTTTCCTCAATTGAATCTATTACTCCTGCTCCATGCATTGGGTATACTATTTTATCTCCTACATTAAACATGTAAGCCACTCCTTTCAGTATTTTGATATTCGGCGAAAAAAAGATAATAAAGTTATGTCAAATAATAACTTTACAGGATTTTTTAACCATATTTATTATACTACAAAAAACGGTAAAAGTCAAAGCCTTTACCGCTAATTTTTATGTATATTTTCCTTGTAATTCTTGATACTCTAAGAATAAATTTTTTTGATTTTTTTTTGTGATGTAAGTTTGATTTTCCTATAATATTAATTATTATTTATTAGTTGAACCAAATCCTCCCATTCTTTCTCCTTCAGCATTATCATTATCTGTAACTAAGTATTTTTGGAATATTCCTTGTCCAATTACTTCTCCTTTTTTTATTTCTATATCTTCTTCTTTTATATTGTAAAATGCAAACATTATATGTCCATCATTGTCTGAATTTCCATAGTAATCCTTATCTACTACCCCTACACTATTTGCTAAGATTAAACCTTTTTTCTTAGGGTTTGAACTTCTATTATATAATAGTAACATTTCATCATCTTGCATATATGCTTTTAAGCCTGTTTTTATTAATGTTGGATTTGTTCCTTTTTTAAAACTTGGTATTACTACATCTTCTGCTGCTTCTATATCATATCCAGCTGAATATTTTGTTTTTCTAATTGGTAGGTTTATGTTTTTATCCTCAAAACCTTTTGCTATTTCAAATCCTCTTATTTTTTCCATTTTTTATTCTTCCTTTCATTTTGTATTTTTCCCATTTTTTCATATATTTTTTTAATTGTCAATAGTAAATTTTTTAAACTATAATGTTCTAGTATTTGAAAGTTACAGCTTAGTGTAAAATCATCAATGATATATATTATATTTTTCGCTATCCCAACACTTTACATACTGTAAATAAATCAACGCTTACAGTAATACCGTTGATTTAATTAACAGTATGTATCGTGTCGGTCCCCACGAAACCCGCTTAAAATATAATATATATCATTGATGATTTTACACTAAGCTGTAACTTTTGAAATATGTAAAAAAATTGAAGTAACATTTTATTTTTCGACAAAATATAATATAGTAATTAACTTTAGGAGGATTTAAATGAATACAAAAATAATAACTTTAAATAAATTACCAGTAAATAAAACTGGATTTATATATAATATAAAATGTTCTGAGAATGTAAAAAGAAGATTATTAGATTTAGGTATAGTTAAAAATACTTGTATAAAGGCAATACTAAAAAGTCCATCTGGTGGCTTAAAAGCTTTTGAAATTAGAGGTTCTTTAATTGCCATAAGAGATGAAGATTCTTCATTAATTCAGATTTATACTAAGTAAAGTATATTTTCAAAGGACAAATCTAACTTGCTAGACCTTTTTCTGGTTCACAATATTTTAGTTTGAATATTTGTAACTTCATCAAAAATAATTCATAAACTATATTATATTAATTTATAGGTGAAGGTTGAAAAACACTTATATTATTCAACCATATTTATACCTAGAAAGGAATGTGAGCAGATATGGGGCTTACTAAATCTTCTATGGGAAATGTACTCTTAAATGATGACATCAAATATTATAAAAATGAAAATGGATTTACTGTTGCTCTTGCTGGAAATCCTAATGTTGGGAAATCAACTATTTTTAATAGTTTAACAGGTCTTCATCAACATACTGGTAATTGGCCTGGCAAAACTGTTAGTAATGCTACTGGACATTGTAATTATAAAGATAAAGATTTTCTTTTAGTTGATATTCCTGGTACATATTCTATATTATCTGATTCACAAGAAGAAGAAATTGCTAGAGATTATATTTGTTTTGGTAATCCAGATGCCACAATTGTTGTTGTTGATGCAACATGCTTAGAAAGAAATTTAAATTTAGTTTTTCAAATTATGGAAATTACTGATAATATTATTGTATGTGTTAATTTATTAGATGAAGCTAAGAAAAAACATATAAAAATTAATTTAAAGCTTTTATCTGACTTATTAGGTGTTCCCGTTGTTGGAACTATTGCTAGAAAGAAAAAAAGTTTGAATAATTTACTTGATACTATTTATAAGGTTTGTAACAAAGATATTATCCCATCTCCTAAAAAAATTCATTATTTGCCTATAATAGAAAATAAAATTGAATTATTAAATTCAAAATTAAAAGAGTTTTTTGACTTATCTCCTGTACTCTATAGGTGGATTTCTTTAAAATTATTAGATAATGAACAAAGTATAATAAAATCTATTGAAAATAATTTAAATATTAATATTTCTAATAATGTTTCAATTAATGATTTAAGAATTGAAATTGAAAAAGATTTATCTAATATTGGAATTACAAAATCAAATTTTAAAGACACTATTACTTCTTCTATAATGCAAAAAGCTGAAAAAATTTGTAATAAGGTTTGTACTTTTGAAAATGCTAATTATTCTAGTAGAGATAGAAAAATTGATAAAATATTAACTTCTAAAACTTTTGGTATTCCAATAATGATTTTGTTTTTGGGAATAATTTTTTGGATTACTATTGTTGGAGCTAATTATCCTTCCCAGATGTTGTTTTCGTTTTTTGGTTTTATACAAGAACAATTAATTTCTTTTGCTAATTATATTAATTGTCCTGTTTGGCTTTCAGATATGTTGATTTTAGGTGTTTTTCGAACTTTGACTTGGATAATTTCTGTTATGCTTCCTCCTATGGCTATTTTCTTTCCATTGTTTACTTTTTTGGAGGATTTGGGATATTTGCCTAGAATTGCTTTTAATATGGATGGCTTTTTTAAAAAATGTTGTTGTTCTGGTAAACAGATGATTACTATGTGCATGGGATTTGGTTGTAATGCCGCTGGAGTTACTGGTTGTAGAATTATAAGTTTCCCTAGAGAAAGATTAATGGCAATATTAACAAATAGTTTTGTACCATGTAACGGTAGATTTCCATTTTTAATTACAATTGCAACTATCTTTATTGCTAGTAGTATACAAGGTTTTGCTGGTTCAATAGTTTCTACAATTGCAGTAATGTTTGTAATTTTACTTGGCATTTTTATGACATTAGTTATTTCTAAAATTCTTTCTAAAACTATTTTAAAAGGATTGCCCTCTTCTTTTGTTTTAGAACTACCTCCATATAGGAAACCACAATTTGGAAAAATTCTTGTAAGATCAATTTTTGATAGAACTTTATTTGTTTTAGGAAGAGCAATTTGTGTTGCTGCACCTGCTGGTTTGGTTATTTGGATTTTTGCAAATGTTGGTATTAATGGCGAAAGTTTATTAAATATAATTGCTAATTTTCTAAATCCTTTTGCTAATTTAATGGGATTAGATGGATATATTTTAACTGCTTTTATTTTTGGCATTCCTGCAAATGAGATAGTATTACCTATTATACTTATGTGTTATCTTGGAAATGGCTCTTTAGTAAATTTGGATGATACTTTTGCTATTGGAAATATTTTAATTCAAAATGGTTGGACTATTTTAACAGCTATTAATGTTATGATTTTTACTTGCTTGCATTTTCCATGTACCACTACTTTACTCACTATAAAGAAGGAAACTGGTAAATGGAAATGGACTATTTTGAGTTTTGTAATTCCTACTATTTGTGGTATTATTCTTTGTATGTTTACTACTCTTGTTTATAATATTTTTGTAACTATTTAAGAAATTTTTACTGATTTTTTAATTTTATTTGTATAATATTATAGAGTAGATTTATGGTCTACTCTATTTTTATTACACTGTTTCTTTATTTTTCCTCCATGGCTTATTTAGTTCTCTTTCTTCTTTTTTCATATATTATTCATTAGAATTTCCCTTGTTCTAAATCTTCAACAAATTTCTCCTTAATTTCTGTTGGTAATAACAAAAGATTTTTTATTTCATCTTTTTTTATTATCTCTGGTAAATATTTTCCACTATCAATATATTTAGGGTCATTTGAAAACTCTGGTCCATTTCCTGTTCCAAATTTTCCTGATACATATTCACATAGATAAAAAATTTCTTTTTGATTAAATTTTTCTGAATTCATTTCATATAATCTTTTTATAACTTTTACATCTATCCCAAATTCTTCTTTTATTTCTCTAATTGTTCCCTCTTCTGGTGTTTCTCCTTCTTCTAATCCTCCACCTGGGAATGTATAATATTCTTGATAATCTTTTCTTTTTTTAACTTCTGTTCGGTGCATAAGTGCTACTCCACCATTTATAAAAATAATTCCAGCTACTCTAACTCTTTCCATATTTACTTATCTCCCTTTCTGATGCACATCCCTGTCATCTATAAATAATAAAATCTATACTTATTTTAACAGAACATACATTTTATTTCAAGATATTTAAACTCAACTTCTAATTCTAATAAAAGTAGCCCTATTAATAATATATTTTAAGCGAGATTCGTGGGGACCGACACACTACATATTGTTAATAAATCAGCGATGATCCCGTAGGAGCTGATTTATCTACAATATGTAAAGTGTTGGGATAGCGAAAAATATATTATTAATAGGGCTACTTTTATTAGAATTAGAAGTTAGAAATTTATATCGGAATTTTTTTTAATAATTTTTATATTATTGTTTCAAATATGAAAATTAGTGGTATAATCTATAATGATTTTAAAAATAAAATTTTAATTATAGGAGATGATATTATGGCTAATGCAAAAGAAGAAATCAATGTAACAAAAATGTATGGAGAGCAATGTACTCTACCCAAAGACGAATTCATTAAAAAATTCCATGTTAATGAAAAAGGTCTTTCTTCTAGAAAAGCTGCTGAACTACTACATAATTTAGGTCCAAATGAGATTAAGCAAGCAAAACCCAAAGGATGGTATAATTATTTTTTAGAAAGTCTTTTTTCACCTTTTAATTGTATATTACTTGGAATTGTTTGTATTTTAATTTATACAGACATATACTTACCAGAAACTCCAAGCTATGCAAATATTATAGTAATTGCTATTTTGGTTACAGCTAGCACTTTACTTGATTTTTTTGAGGAGTATAGTTCTAATAAAGCTGCAGAAAAATTAAAGCAAATGGTTGCTACAACAGCCATTGTCATTCGTGACAATAAAGAAGTCCAAATTCCAATTAATCAAGTTACTTTAGGAGATGTTGTAGTTCTTTCAGCTGGAAGTATGATTCCTGCTGATTTAAGAATTATTGAATCCAAAGATTTATATGTTGGACAATCTTCTTTAACAGGTGAATCTGATAGTGTAAAAAAATTACCTAACTCTGAAGTTTCTCTTAATGAAATAGATAATATTTCAGATTTAGATACAATTTGCTTTATGGGTACAAATGTTATTTCAGGAAGTGCTAAAGGTGTTGTTATTAAAACTGCTGATTCTACTTATTTAGGAAAAATAGCTCATACTTTAGCTACTGGAAAACCTAAAACAGCATTTCAAAAGGGGATTGAAAATATTAGTAAATTATTAATACGTTTTATGCTTATCATGATTCCTCTAGTATTTCTATTAAATGCTTGGAAACATGATATTATAACAGCTTTTACTTTTGCTGTAGCAATAGCGATAACTATTACCCCTCTACTTTTACCTGTTATTTTATCTTCAAGTCTTTCTAAAGGTGCTGTAAGAATGTCTAAGAAAAAAACTATTGTTAAAAAGTTAGATTCTATTCAGAACTTTGGTGCTATGAATATTTTATGTACTGATAAAACTGGTACATTAACAGAAGATAAAATTGTATTAGAAAAGTATTTAGATATTAATGGAGATGAAGATATTCGTGTATTAAAGCATGCTTTTCTAAATGCTTATTTTCAAACAGGTTTAAGAGGAAATATTGATGAAGCTGTTATAAAAAGAGGATTGGAAAATAATTTAAGTGATTTACAATCTAAGTATAAAAAAGTTGATGAAGTGCCTTTTGACTTTGCTCGTAGACGTTTATCTGTTATTGTCAGTGATGGAGAAAAGAAACAAATGATTACTAAAGGTGCTGTTGAAGAAATATTAAATATTTGTACTATGGTTGATTATCAAGGTAATGTTTCTCCAATCACTAGAGAGATTAAAGAAAATGTAAAAAGAATTAGTAAAAAATTAAACGAACAAGGTTTAAGAGTTGTTGCTGTTTGTCAAAAAAATGATATTAATGGTATTGAACACTTTGATGTTCAGGCTGAAAAAAATATGGTTCTTTTAGGATTTATTGGATTTTTAGATCCTCCAAAAGAATCAGCAAAAGAATCTGTAGAAAAACTAAATAAAGCAGGTATTCGTGTTATTGTTTTAACAGGTGATAATGCTGAAGTTACTAGATGTGTTTGTAATAAGGTTGGAATTAATTCAAAAAATATTGTATTAGGTAGTAAATTAGATAAATTATCTGATGTAGCTGTTCTAAGATTATTGAAAAAAACTAATATTTTTGCAAAACTTTCACCTATCCAAAAAGCAAGAATCGTTAGATTATTAAAAGAAGCTGGTAATGTTGTTGGATATATGGGTGATGGTATTAATGATAGCCCTTCACTTACAAATTCTGATGTTGGCGTTTCTGTTGATACTGCTGTTGATATTGCAAAAGAATCTGCAGATATAATATTACTTGAAAAAGATTTAAATGTTTTATTAGATGGTGTAACTGAAGGAAGACGTACTTTCGTTAATCTTATGAAATATATAAAATTAGCTACAAGTTTCAACTTCGGAGAAGTTGTTTCTGTTATTATTGCAAGTGCTTTATTACCTTTTTTACCAGAAACTCCTATTCAGTTATTAGTAGAAGGTTTGTTATATGATTTTGGACAAATGACTTTACCTTTTGACCATGTTGATAAAGAGTCTCTTCAAAGACCTAAAAAATTAGATATTAAGAGTTTAAAACATTTCATGCTATTTATGGGGCCTGTAAGTTCTGCATTCGATATGGTAGTATTTGCATGTTTGTGGTTCTTATTCCAAGTTAGAGATGTTGCTACATTCCAAACTATTTGGTTTAGTTATAGTATAGTTTCAAACTTAGTTGGAATGCATATTATAAGGACATCAAAAATTCCTTTTGTACAAAGTAATGCACATAAAGCTGTATATATATCATCAATTTCTTTAATTATAATAGGGCTAATAGTTCCTTTCACAGGTTTAGGTGCCATGATTGGATTAGTTCCAATAGCTGCTAAATATATCTTTATGATTTTTGCAGTTACAATTTTATATTGTTTTGTTGCATTATTTGCTAAGAAAATCTATATCAAGAAATTTGGTGAATGGATTTAGGGACGTTCCTCTAATCCCTAATTTTAGGGATTTTGGGGACGGACCTTATAATAGCCCCTTTGAAAGAAGGGGCTATTAATAAATATGTAATTTTCGTTTGAGCTTTCGCTCATAGACATTCCTCCGCACAATTTGGTTGTATGTTTTAATGTCCTCTTTTGTCGCCAAAGCTGGAAACCTTAAAACCATTGGCATTTCTGATTCTAAAAGAAAATATACGGTTTTTGCTTGTTCATTTCCCTTTTGAACTTCCTTTTTTAGAAAAGCCATTGTTTCATATATACCTTTCATATGCCTCCTCCTCTCTCAGGCCCTACATTTCGAATTTTTGAAATGTAGTTGCAACTTTATGTTACTTTCTTAATTATAATGTATTTTTTGTAAGTTGTCAAAATTTTTGATTTCTTATCTTATAATAACTTTATCTTTTCCAATTATTTCACCAAAAATTCCTAATATTGCATCAGT
>CALXXK010000051.1 GCA_944392675.1 uncultured Clostridia bacterium | reverse complement strand
ATTGTTGTCACTTCACCTTTTACTTCTACCATGTCTTCCTTTAGAGTTGCTATGTCACCTTTCATGGTCGCCATTTCTTCTTTCATTTTTGGAATTTCTTTGGTTTGCTCTTCCATTACATCTAGTCTGCTATGTATCTTTCCAAATTCGCCTTGCATTTTTGTCCATAATTCATTCGTATCCATACCTTATCTCCTTTCATAATATAAATTTAATTTTATCCATACGTTTTATTGTTTTAAAACAAGTACGTAAACTTCAACAAATAAATAAATTATATTTATATATTAACATAGCTATATATCCATTACAAATCCAAAAATACTAATTTTATTATACTTATCTCTATTTTTCTTTATTTATTAAAAAAATTCTTCATTTTTTAGACTTTTAAGTAAAATTTTACATTTTGTTTGGCATTTCCATTCCTAACAAATTCGCTCCTGTTTTTAATACTTTCCCTACTATATATGTTAGATATAACCTTGCATTTTGCACATCTTTATCTTCTACAATTATCTTATTTTCATTATAGAAATTGCTATATGCTTTTGCTAAGTCTATTAAGTATCTAGATAATATTGATGGCTCTTCTTTATTTGTTACTTGTTTTAATGTTTCTTCAAAATCATATACTAATTTCAATATATTTTGTGAATATTCATCAACTAAATAATCTATATTAATATCTTCGACTTTTGGTAAATCCCCTGCTTTTTGAAGCACACTATTTGTTCTTACATATGTGTATTGAATATATGGACCTGTCTCTCCTTGGAAGTTTAATGCTGTATCCCAGTCAAATATTTCATCTTTAATTCTACTATTAGCTAAATCATTAAATATTACTGCACCTATACCGACTTTTTTAGCTACATCATCTTTATCTTCAAGTTCAGGATTTTTTTGTTCTATTATTTCTTTTGCTCTTTGAATTGCTTCATTTAACAAATCTTCTAATTTTATCATATTTCCTGCTCTTGTTGACATTCTTCCAGATGGTAATAACACCATACCAAAAGCTACATGTTCTAATCCGTCTGTATATTTTTTATCAATTCCTAATAATTTTGCTACTTCAAATACTTGCTTAAAATGCAGAGTTTGTTCATATGAAACTACATATAATGCTTTATCAAAATCATATGTCCTCGCTCTATATAGTATAGCTGCCAAATCTCTTGTTGCATATGTTGTTGATCCATTTGATTTTTTTATTATACAAGGAGTATCAATTCCTTTATCTTCTAAGTTAATAACTTCTGCTCCTTGTGATTTTTGTAATTTTCCTGTTTTTTGTAATATTTCTATTACTTCTGGCATTTTATCTGAATAAAATGCTTCTCCATTCCAAGAGTCAAATTCGCTTCCTAATAAATCATATACTTTCTTAAATTCTTGTAAACTTAACTCTTTAAATTTCTCCCATATTTTTGTACAATATTCGTCTTTGTCTTCTAATAGCTTAAAATTATATCTGCATTGTTCTAAAACCTTTTCATCTTCTTTACACAATTCATTTATTCTTATATAAATCTTAGTTAATTCTCCTATTGGATCTTTATCTAAATCATACTCATTTCCCCATAGTTTATATCCTTCTATTAATTTTCCAAATTGTGTTCCATAATCTCCTAAATGATTTATCCCTATAACATTATATCCAAGTATTTTATATATATTATAAAGTGCTGCACCTATAACTGTTGAACGTAAATGTCCTATATGAAATGGTTTTGCTATATTTGGAGCTGAATAATCTATTACAATATTTTTACCTTTTCCTATATCTGATTTTCCAAATTCTTCATTTTTATCTACTGCTTCTATCACTTCTTTTGCTAGTAATTTTTTGTTTATGTAAAAATTTAGATAGCCACCAACAACTTCTACTTTATCCATTATATTTTCGTCTAAAATTATCTTTTCTTTGATTTCATTTGCAATAGCTGGTGGTGCCTTTTTTAATTCTTTTGCTAATCTAAAACAAGGAAAAGCATAATCTCCATTTTTTGAGTCTTTTGGCTTTTCTATATAGCTTTCTAATTCTTTTTCTGAGATATTAGTTGCTTTTGATATTTCTTTTGCTATTATATCTTTAAAATCTATCATTTTCACTTTCTTCCTTTCTCATGCAAAAATTTAATTGAAAAGAATTAAACTTTGGCAAGGAAAATTTATTTAATTTTTTAAATAATTCCATGAATCCTTACACATATCATCTAACGTCTTTTCTGCTATCCACCCTAGTTCTTCTTTTGCCTTTTTAGGGTCTGCATAACATGTAGCAATATCTCCTTCTCTTCTTGGTGCTATTTTATAAGGTACATTCATTCCTGTTGCTCTTTCAAATGCTTTTACCATATCTAATACACTATATCCTGTTCCAGTGCCTAAGTTATATATAAATAATCCTTTTCCTTCTTTGTCTAATTTTTCTAATGCTTTTATATGTCCTTTAGCTAAATCTACTACATGGATATAATCTCTTACACCTGTTCCATCTGGAGTATTATAATCATTACCAAATACAGATAATTCTTTTAACTGTCCAGCTGCAACTCTAACTATATATGGCATTAGATTATTTGGTATACCTTGTGGTTCTTCTCCAATTAGTCCACTTTCATGTGCACCTACTGGATTAAAGTATCTTAATATACATATATCCCATGTATTATCTGATTTATATATATCTTTTAATATTTGTTCTATAAATAATTTTGTAGTACCATATGGATTTGTTGTTCCTCCTGTTTTACATTCTTCTGTTAATGGTATTTTCTCTGGCTCTCCATATACTGTTGCTGATGAACTAAATATGAATTTTTTTACTCCATATTTTCTCATTACATCTAATAATACTAAACAACCTGAAATATTATTTGTATAATATTCTATTGGTTTTTGTACTGATTCTCCTACTGCTTTATATCCTGCAAAATTTAGTACTGCTTCTATTTGATTCTCTTCGAATACTTTTTCTAATTTTTGTCTATCTGCATAATCCATTTCATAAAATTTAAATTCTTTTCCTGTTATTTTCTTTATAGCATTTAGTACTTCTGGTTTACTGTTTGAAAAATTATCTATTATTATTATTTCTTTTCCATCATTTAGTAATTCAACAGCTGTGTGGCTTCCTATAAATCCTGCTCCACCTGGTAATAATATTGCCATAGTTATTCATCCTTTCTTATATTTATTTTTGATTTTTATGTAAAACGTGGTATAATATATGTAACAGACTAAATAGTCTAAAATGTCTCATTTCATGAGATATTAGTAAATTAAAGGAGGTAAAATATTATGAATGAACGGAGAAACAAAAAGACTTTTTTAGCGTATACCAGAGAATCATACATTCCCACAATTGGAGGACATTTAACCAATTTTACAATTCTTGATAATGGCACCTTGTTTGATTCTCCTAGGAGTAGTAGGATCATTACAGTAGAAATGATTGCTAATAAAATCAGACATCTCTTACTTCATAACCCATATTTCTTATTTTTTCTCTTAGTCCATCTGCTTTTGCCCAATCTTTATTTTGTCTTGCTATTTTTCTTTCTTCCATTAGTTTTAATACTTCTTGTGGTATTTCTTGTTCTTGTTTTTGAACTGGTTCATCTATTTTTAATCCTAATACTTTATCAAATTTTAATAATAATTTTGCGATTTCTGCAGATTTTTTAGGATATCTTATAGCTTCCCATACAAAACTCATTGCTAAAGGCATATTCATATCGTCATTAATTGCTTTATGAAATTCTTCTTCTAATCTACTTAATTCTTTTTTATCATCTTCATCTAATATATCTATTCCATCTTTATGAACTTGATATCCATTTTTTAGTCTTTCCAATGATTTTGATGTTGCTTCTATTCCGTCCCACGTAAAATTTAATTTATTTCTATAATGTCCTGAATATGTAAATAGTCTATATACTAATGGGTCATAACCTTTATTCATTATATCTTTTAATAAATATACATTTCCTAGACTTTTTGACATTTTTCCACCATTAATTAACAAATATTCTCCATGTAACCAATAATTTGCTGGTATTTTTCCACATGCTCCTTTACTTTGTGCTATTTCATTTTCATGATGCGTTGGTATTAAATCTATTCCTCCAGTGTGTATGTCAAATTGTTCTCCTAAATATTTCCTTCCCATTGCTGAACATTCTATGTGCCATCCTGGATAACATTTTCCCCATGGACTATCCCATTTCATTAAATGATTTTCTGGTGCTTTTATCCATAAAGCAAAATCATATGGATTTCTTTTTTCTGGGTCTACTTCTACTCTCGCTCCTGCTTTTTGTTCTTCTAAGTTTAAGTTTGAAAGTATTGGATATTTATCTAATTTCGAAATATCAAAATATATTGCTGTTGATGTTTCATATGCATATCCATTGTCAATCAGTTTTTGTACATATTCTATCATTTCTTTTATATGTTCTGTTGCTTTACATACTACTTCTGGAGTTTCTATATTTAATTCTTTTAAATCTTTAAAAAATAGTTCTGTATAATGATTAGCTATTTCTAATGGCGTTTTATGTTCCTCTTTTGCAGATTTTATCATTTTGTCTTCTCCTTCATCGCCATCAGAAACTAGATGTCCAACATCTGTTATATTCATAACATGCTTTATTTTATATCCATTATATTTCAAGACCCTCCTTAGGACGTCTTGAAATATATTGGTTCTCAAATTTCCTATTGTTGCATCTTTATAAACTGTTGGTCCACATGAGTATATTTTTACCTCTTTTGTATCAATTGGTATAAATTTTTCTTTTTTTCTTGTTAATGTATTATAAAAATATATATCCATTAACATTCTCCTCTCCTAATTTGTATTTGTTGTATTATCCGTATTTGTTGAATTTTCAGCTGGTGGTATTTCATTTGTTGAATTTGATGTATTTGTATTTGGTGTATTATTTGTTGTATTTGATGTATTTGTATTATTTGATGTGTTTGTTGTATTGGTTGTATTTGTTGTATTTTCTGGTGGCTGTTCTACTACCTTTGGTGATGTATGTAATGGACATACTTCATTTATTTTTGTTCCTCCACTTGTAGAACTTTTTCCAACTGGTGTCCACAATTTTAATTGCTCTTTTGGTATCACAGCACCATAGTAATTCGTATTAACTGCACAGTATTGTGAACAATATTGTGTAGCAACTTTACCTGATTCTGAACATATTTGTTGACTTCCATGTCCTTGACATTTTTCTACTGTATGATTTGATGCAAATATTTCTGTATACTTGTTACTACATCCTGTTGTTGCTAAACATCCTGTTGTTCTACATACTGTTTGCTCTACTATTCCACTTGGTCTAGTAAATGTTGCATTTGGTAAGCTTTTGTGTATATCAGTCATAACTGCATCCCATATTTGTCCTGCTGGGTTTTGAGTAAATCCTTTTACTTCTTCATTTGTATCATATCCAAACCATGTAGCTGCCGCATAATATGGTGTAAATCCACAAAGCCATCTATCATAACTATCATCTGTAGTACCTGTTTTTGCTGCCACATCCATTCCTGGAATAGCACAATATTTAGCTGTTCCATTACTTGCTGTTACAGGTTCTTGTGTTATTGATTTTGTTAAATATGCTGTTTGCTCTGAAAATACTCTTGTTTGTTCTTGTTTTGGTGTTAATACTGTATTTCCACTTGAATCTACAACTTTAGTATAGAATGTTGGTGTTATATATACACCATCATTTGCAATTGTTCCATATGCTGCTGCCATTTCTAATGGACTTGAACCATTACTACTACCACCTATTGCTAAAGACAATACATTATCTTGTTCTTTATTTAAAGATGTCATTCCCATTTTATTTAAATATTCTATTGATTTAGAAGGTGTTAATTCTTTCATAATTTTTAGTGCTGGCACATTGTGTGATACAGCAATAAATTGTCTAATATTTATAAGTCCATCATAATCTTCACCTTCGTTTTTAGGTTCATAATCTCCACCGAAATTTGTTTTTACATCATCATAAACTGTTGCTGGAGTTATTATTCCTTCTTCTAATGCTGGTGCGACATCTGCTATTGGCTTTATTGCTGAACCTTGTTGTCTTCTCATATGTGTTGCTCTATTCCATCCTGCACCATCTTTTTCTCCAAGACCACCTGCTACTCCTACTACATATCCTGTTTTATAGTCTACTATTGCCATTCCTGATTGTGTATGCTCATTTATTAGATTTCCATTTGCATCTTTATTTCTACCTGATTTAATATATTTTTCGTTTTTATATTCTTGTTCTAATCTTGCTTGTATATTCAAATCTACAGTTGAATAAATTGTTAATCCACTACTATATACATAATTTTCTGCAAGTTGTCTAGAAATTTGTTTTTCTTCCATTACTTGGTCTATTACTTGTTCTATTACAGCATCTGTATGATAAGAATAATCACTTCCAGTTGATATAGTTCCTTTTGAAAATTTTAAACCTGCATCAACTTCTGCAATTGCTGCGTCATATTCTTCTTGACTATTTATGTATCCTAATTCATTCATTTTATTTAGAACAGTTTTTGTTTTATTTTTTATTTTTTCTGTATTATCTGTTGAAGTATCAAATGGATTGTATGACATTGGAGAACTATTTATTCCTGCCATATATGCACATTCTGCTAAACTTAAATCTTTAGCACTTTTATTAAAGTAATATTCTGCTCCAAGTTCAACTCCATGAAGGTTACCTTCTCCTCCTACAAATAATATATTTAAATAAAGTTCTAATATTTGTTCTTTTGAAATCATTCTTTCTACTTGATATGCTTTTGCCCATTCTTTTACTTTTCTAAGTATTCCTGCTAATCCTGATGCTTCATCATCTTTTGTTATATTTTTTACCAATTGTTGTGTTATTGTACTTCCACCATAACTTGAGTTTCCTTTAAATATTGTATTCAATATTGCTCCTGCTGTTCTTTTGAAATCTACACCATGATGACTATAAAATCTTTCATCTTCTATTGCAACATATGCTTTTGGCAAATATTCTGCCATATCTTTTATAGAAATTATTTTTCGTTTTTCATCACCACTTAAATTTGCAACTACTCCACCATTTTGGTCTACTATTACTGAATTTGATACTCCTATTTGAAGTTCTTCTTTTGTTATTTCAAAATCATCTCCAAATAGTCCAAAAAACATTCCTGCTACAATCCCTGCTCCTATTACACACATTAATAAAAATAATATTATCATTATCTTTATAAATATCATTAATTTTGGATGTTTATCAGAAAATCTTGGCTTTCCATTTTTTTTCTTTTTCTTAGTTGCTTTAGGTGGAACTTTTTTATTTGTTGTATTATTTCCACTTAATGCTTTGGGCTTTCTGTCTTCATCATCTATATTAGATGCTCTACGTTTTTTTGTTGGTTTTGCAGTCTTCACTCTTCTTTTATTATTGCTTCCTCTTTTATTTCTTTCATTATTACTATAACTTGGCATCTTATGTACCTCCTTGCCAATTTTTTTTAACATCCTTATTATATTATATTTTCTAAAAAAAGAAAAGAGTTTAATATAATTTTAATAATTTATACATTATTGTTAAAGTTCAAACTGTGAATCCTTGCATTGTAGTATTTTCACCTAATAAGTCTACAATTCTTACCTTGTCCCTTTCTATTTTTCTCATAATATTTTCCATTGGCTGTTTTTTATACATATTAGCTTCATATACATCTTTCTTATTATATTTAATTTCTTTATCATAATCAAATTCTTCATCATTTAACACTTGTATTTCGTAATCATTAACACACATTCCATTAAATCTTTTCTTTTTAATTTTTATATTTCCTTGAATATTTACTATTATGGCTTCATCAAAAATATTATATTGATTTATTAATTCTTGTGGAAAATCTATATTTAAAATAATATTAGATTTAGATAAACTTTTTCTTTTATTATTTGTTATTGTTATCATTATCCCATCTTCATCTAATATTTGTTTTTCCAATTTTTTAAATAATTCTATATGATTTGTTACAATATTTACTCTTTTACAACTTGTTGCTATTTTTCTTATATTGTACAAACTTGTTTCTGTTATTTTATTTATCAAAATTGATACTGAAAGTTCCTCTTTTTTTATTTTTTTTACTTTTGATATGTATTCAATAATCTTATATGATAAAACTTCAAAAAGCCATTTTCCATCTACTATTTCTATATTATATGAATTTAAATAATTTATATATAAAGGTTGCTCTTTTATCTTTTTACTTATTATTATTTTATTACAATTTGCTAAATCTAATATTTTTTTCGTTTTTATTGCTAATTTACTTGCTTTTTTCAATTCTAATTTTTCTTCATTAATTGGTAGTATTATTTTATCTTCGTCTATTTTTAAAATATTAAATATTTTTGAAACCTTACTGGGCTTGTCACTCTCTTGAATAAAAAACATATAATCACTCCTTGTTAGATTATTTGTTTAATTATATGCATGAGATTGACTTATATGAATTCTAATTTTTTAAACAAGAATGTGAATATGGCAAGTTATAAATTAGATTATTTATTTTAACAAATCACATCACGTTTTAAAAGTCTATTATTAACAACACCTAATCCAATAAATTTTTTATTTGAATCTATATTATTATATATTCTATAAACTCCATCTTTTTTATCATTTCTTAATTTAACACCATTTAAAAGCAGTGATAAATTCTTATTATCTAATACTATTTCATCACACTCTCTAAACAAATCTTCAATTGTTATTAAATTTTTATTTATAATCTCATAACTATTATCACTATTCTCAATTTCTTGCAAAGTTATTGATTTACTAACATCAAATCTATCAACTTTAATTCTATTTAAATTTAACATATAACCTACTGTATCTAGAGACTTTGATATATCTTCACATAAACTCCTAATATATGTACCTTTTGAACAATTAACTTTTATTGTAATTTGCTGTTTTTCCTCATTTATATTTAATAAATCCAAAGAATATATTTCTATATTTCGCGGTTTCACCTCTACTTTTTCTCCTTTTCTTGCATATTCATACAACTTTTTTCCATTAACTTTTATTGCCGAATACATTGGTGGTAATTGTTCCTGTTTTCCTATAAATTTATGTAATATTTCTTTTACTTTTTCTTCTTGTAAAATATTTTTTTCAACTTTCTTTTCTTCTATGATGTTTCCTTCACTATCTGCTGTATCTGTTTTTTTACCTAATTGAATAGTTGTTTCATATATTTTGTCATGATTTATCAAATATTTTGAACATAGAGTTCCTTTTCCAATTAATATTGGCAACACTCCTGTTGCTAAAGGATCTAAAGTACCTGCATGTCCTACTTTTTCATTTACTATTTTTTTTATTTTATACACAATATCATGTGAAGTCATGTTTTTGGTTTTATTTATTAATACTATTCCATTCATTCTTTTCTCCTTTTTAGGGGACGTTCCTTCAATCCCGAAAATTAGGGAACATGGGGACGGACCTGTAGGGATTTTGGGGACGGGGCTATTTT
>CALXXK010000050.1 GCA_944392675.1 uncultured Clostridia bacterium | reverse complement strand
GTTATAATCTAAAATTAAGTTAAAATTAGGATGGAACCGTGTATAAATAAATGCACTCCTATGAATATTATATTCATTAGGAGTGTTTTTATATTATGTCTCAATAGAGGACAGGTACGAATAAGACGAAATGTATAAAAAAGAAATGTTCCTAATGAGAGAAAAGGAGGAATAAATATGTTAAAAATCACATTAAAAGACAATTCTATCATTGAGGTAGAAAAAGGAACAAGCATTTTAGAAGTAGCAAAAAAAATTAGTGAAGGATTAGCAAGAGTAGCAACTTGTGGAGAAGTAAATGGAGAAGTTAAAGATTTAAGATATGAGTTAAATGAGGATTGCAACCTTGTTATTAATACTTTTGATTCTAGCTTAGAAGGGAAAAAAGCATACTGGCATACAACTTCACATATTATGGCTCAAGCTGTAAAAAGATTATTTCCTGATGCAAAATTCGCAATTGGACCTGCAATAGATGAAGGTTTTTATTATGATTTTGATGTAGAAAAACCTTTTACAGACGAAGATAAAGAAAAAATTGAAGCAGAAATGAAAAAAATTATAAAAGAAAATATAGAAATACAAAAGTTTACACTTCCTAAAAATGAAGCTTTAAAATTAATGGAAGGACAACCATATAAACAAGAATTAATTGAAGAATTACCAGAAGGAGAAGAAATAAGTTTCTATAAACAAGGAGATTTTACAGACTTATGTGCAGGACCACACCTAGAAAGAACGGGAAAAATAAAAACAGTCAAAATACTATCATCTTCAGGAGCATATTGGAGAGGTAGTGAAAAAAACAAAATGCTTCAAAGAATATATGCAATATCTTTCCCAAAAGCTAGTCAACTAGAAGAATATTTAAATTTCCTAGAAGAAGCAAAACAAAGAGATCATAGAAAAATAGGAAAAGATTTAAATATATTTATGACACATAAATTAGTAGGTTCAGGACTTCCAATGTATTTGCCAAATGGAGCAACTATTAGAAGGATTTTGGAAAGATATATACAAGATAAAGAAATTGCATTAGGTTATGACCATGTATATACACCATCACTTGCAAATACAGAACTATATAAAGTAAGTGGACATTGGGATCATTATAAAGATGATATGTTTCCAATTATGAAAATGGATACAGAAGAAATGGTTTTAAGACCAATGAATTGTCCTCATCATATGTTAATATATAAGAATTCAATGCATTCATATAGAGATTTACCAATAAAAATTGGAGAACTTGCACATGATTTTAGATACGAAAATAGTGGAGCAGTTTGTGGGCTAGAACGTGTTCGTCAAATGTGTCAAAATGATGCACATCTTTTTGTAAGACCAGATCAAATAAAAGAAGAAGTAGGAAAAGTTCTAAATTTAATAGTAGAAGTATATCAAAAAGATTTTGGATTCCCAAGTTCAGCTTTTCAATATAGATTATCTTTAAGAGATAAAAATAATAAAGAAAAATATATTGATAATGATGAAATGTGGGAAACAGCAGAAAGTCAACTAAGAGAAATATTAACAGAATTAAATATTGATTTTTATGAAGCAGAAGGAGAAGCAGCATTTTACGGACCAAAAATTGATATACAAATAAAAACAGCATTAAATCATGATGTAACAATACCAACATGTCAACTAGACTTTGCCTTACCAGAAAGATTTGAATTGGAATATATAGGAGAAGACGGAAAAGCACATAGACCTGTAGTTATTCATAGAGCAATACTAGGTTCATCTGATAGATTTATATCATTCTTATTAGAAGAAACAAAAGGAAATTTACCTGTATGGCTATCACCTGTACAAGTTAAAATTTTACCAATATCAGAAAAACAACACGAGTATGCTAAAAAAATAGAAGAGGAAATGCATAAAAAAGGAATACGTGTAAAATTAGACAATAGAAATGAAAAAATAGGCTACAAAATTCGTGAGGCACAATTGGAAAAAGTTCCATATATGGTTATCGCAGGACAAAAAGAAGCAGATGAAAATTTGGTTTCTGTACGTTCTAGAAAAGACGGAGACATTGGAACAATAAAAATAGATGAATTTATTGAGAAAATTGTAAAAGAAGATAGAGAAAAAGTAAAAGATTAGTACTTGACATAAAAAGATCTGCAATAAGCCGAAGTAAATTTACTTCGGCTAAAAATTTTAGTTGATTTATAAATTTAAATATGTTAAAATTTGATAGTAAATTAATGAAATGTTTTATTATATTAATAAAATCTATGAAGAAAGGAGATTATGATATATTTTAATTATTAATATGTCATAAAATAAATAATGAAATTAGGAATAGTAGGATTACCAAATGTAGGAAAAAGTACATTATTTAATAGTATTACAAAAGCAGGAGCAGAATGTGCAAATTATCCATTTTGTACAATAGAACCAAATGTTGGAGTTGTACCTGTGCCAGATGAAAGATTAGACAACTTGGCAAAAATGTACAATCCTCAAAAAGTAACACATGCAGTTATTGAATTTGTAGACATAGCAGGTTTAGTAAAAGGAGCGAGTAGAGGAGAAGGTTTAGGAAATAAATTTTTATCACATATTAGAGAAACAGACGCAATATGTGAAGTTGTAAGATGTTTTAATGATGAAAATGTAGTACATGTAGATGGAAGTGTAGACCCTATAAGAGATATAGAGACAATAAATTTAGAATTAATATTTGCTGATATAGAAACAGTAAATAAAAGACTAGACAAAGCAAGAAAAAATTTAAAAGCAGATAAAAAATATCAATCAGAAATAGATTTATTAGAAAAAATCAAAAAAACTTTAGAAGCTGGAAAATCAGCAAGAACAATAGAATTTAATGAAGATGAACAAGCAATAGTAAAAGATATGTTTTTACTTACTACAAAACCTATTTTATATATCGCAAATGTTTCAGAAGAACAATTAGAAAACGCAGAAAATGACGAATTAGTTCTAGAAGTAAAAGAATATGCAAAAAATGAAAATGCAGAAGTAATACCATTATGTGTTAAAATAGAAGAAGAATTATCAAGTCTAGAAGATGAAGACAAAAAAGAGATGCTAGATGCATTAGGATTAAGTGAATCCGGACTAGATAAAGTAATAAAAAAGAGTTATGACTTATTAGGTCTAATGTCATTTTTAACAGCAGGAGAACCAGAAGTAAGAGCATGGACAATAAAAAAAGGAACAAAAGCACCAGAAGCAGCAGGAAAAATACACTCAGATATTCAAAGAGGATTTATAAAAGCAGAAATTGTATCATATGATGACCTAATGAAAGAAGGTTCAATGGTTGCAGCTAGAGAAAAAGGACTAGTTCGCTCAGAAGGTAAAGAATATATTATGCAAGATGGGGACATAGTTTTATTTAAATTTAATGTATAAATTATCCTTTTGGAGACACGCCCCAAAAGGAAATAATTTTAGTTATAATTTGGTCTTTTAATATTTTTAGAATATTGTAACAATATTGTAATAAAAAGGCAATATAAATGTAATATAAAAAGTGAAATAAAACTATTGACTTATATATAATTTAATTATAAAATAATTTTAAAGAACAAAAGATTACATATTTTTTATTGTAATGACTTGAAAAAACTATTGAAAAATAGTATAATATATAGTGTTTATAAGAATACTAATAAAAAATATATAAAAGTGAGGAGAATTGATATGAAGAAAACAAATTTAATTAAAGTATTATTAGTAATGATTGTAAGTATAATGGTAGTATTATTTAGCTCAAATGTACTAGCAGCTACAGATGCAGATGGATATGAAGATTTAACAGAAGCATTAGGAAATTCATCAAGTAATTCAGGTAATACAAATAATAACTCTGCAAATACTAATACAAACAATGCAAATACAAATACTAATCTAGCTAACAACAATAATACAGCAAATACAAACTCAAATAGGACAAACAATTCAAGTATATATAATAATACATCATTACCAAAAACAGGTCTTGCAGATTCTGTACCAGTAGTACTATTAGTTGTAGTATTTGGGGTATCAGCTATATATGCATATAAGAAAATTAATGATTATAAAAATATATAATTTAAAATAATATAAATATTAAATTTTAAGAGGATTAAGTATAAACTAAAATCCTCTTTGTTTTGCTTTCACAATGATTCTCTTAGAATTAAAATTATTACAAGTAATCAAAGTTAATTCTTTAGAATTTTCATCAAAATCATTAATAGGAGATAAATCACCTTCATTAACTTCATATTTATTAAATACATAATAAGTAAATTTGGTATTATTGTTATCATAGATGTAAATCTCATCATTATCAGTTAATAAATTCAAATTACTAAAAAACATGGAATTATTATAATTATGGGCAGCAATACATAAATTGCCATTTTTATTAGGTAAATCTCCTGAAATTTTACAAGGAGCAACTTTAAGAAAATCATCAGTAATTTTAGAAAATACTGGATAGTATACATTAATTTTAGGTATTTCAATAATTCCAAAAATATTATTATCATTTTCAGCAACAGAATTATCTTGATTATAATTAGAATATAATTTAAAAACACTATAATTATTTATTAAATCATCTGACTTATTTTCTTTATTGAATAAAGAAAATAAGTAAAATAATAAAGTAAATATTAAAACAATCAAAATAATTATAGAAATAACAAATTGAAAATTTGATAATGAAAGTTTTTTGATTTTTTTATGCCCAGAACTATTATCATTATTTTGGGAATTTTTATCGTCAAAAGAAAACAATATTTGGTTCATAATAAAAAACTCCTACATATTTTTAATTAGTTTGTGCAAAAAATAATTATATTATTAAGAATTTGTAGGATTAACTTCAAATATAATTTCAAAACATTTAAAATCATACAATTGATTAGTTAATAAACAATCCAAATAAATATCTAATTCATCTAAATTTCTACATGCGGCAATGATAATAGGATTTAAATCAAAATTAAACATAAGTTCAAGTCCTAAATCCAAAGCTTTAATTATAGAACCATGTTCTTTATTTAATATTAAATTAAAAGCTTCTCTAAACCTTGCAGTTGCTGAATGTTTAAAATCATCTAAAGGAAGTACATAAAATTTATTAACAACATCTTCCATGGAAGCAAATTCATCATCAGAACCTTTTGAATTTTCAAAAATATTTTTAACATCTGAAATTTTGTATGGTAAAAAAGCTTTTTGGTTCTTTTCAGAAATTCTTAAAACATTATTATCTTTATCAAATTTATTTATGTGTTTTTCAAAAGGTACATTTTCTATATTATCATATAATTTTGTTTCATTATTAGCATTGCATAGAATCATATTTCCTCCTCTAATTAAGGATTAGGAGTTTTGTCATTTTGGGGACGCGTCCAAAAATGACAATTTTAAATATTAATATAAATTTTTGTAATAAACATCAAAATTGTCATTTTTGGACGCGTCCCCAAAATGACAAAACTCCTAATCCTTAAATTTCCTACAGTCTTTTACACAATTTAATTATACAATTAAATTTCAACAAAGTAAATATTGTTTATCAAAAAAAATTGTGATAAAATATATATGTGAATAAAATACACATAAGAAAAGGAGAAAAAAAGATATAAATGTATAAATTATTAAAAATAAACATGAGCAACAAAAGGCTAAAAACAATAGTTAAAATTATTTCAATATTAATATATATAATAACAATTCCAATAATAATATTCAATATGACTTTAATCATAAAATCATATATAAATCCAAATGAAACACCTAGCTTTTTGGGATACAAAAATTTTACAATAGTATCAAGAAGTATGGAAAATACTATTAATAAAAATGATGTAATTATAGTAAAAGAGGTCTCGAAAGATGAGATACATAAAAATGATATAATAGCTTTTTTTCAAAACGATGAAATAATAACACATAGAATTATAGATACTGTAGAAGATAATGGAACCACTAAATATGTAACAAAAGGAGACAACAATTTGCATGAAGATAAAGAATTAGTTACTTATGAACAAATAGAAGGAAAATATCAATTTAAAATTAGTGGATTTGGCATAATATTAAAAATACTAAAAAACCCAATTACACTTGTAATACTAATTATTATACTAATATTAAATTGCTTATATGCCTATAATCGTAAAAGAAAAAAAGAAATTAGAAAACAAAAAAGAAAAATATACAATAAAAAGGTAAAAAATAATGAAAAATAATGAAATTTAAAAAAATAATGAAAAATAATAAAAATTTAAATAATAATAAAAATTTAAAAAATAATAAAATATAAACTATAATAAAATAAAAAACAATAATGCAAATTAAAAAATAATAATTAATTTAATTGTACAAATATAAAAAATGCAAAAATATATATGCAACAAGGTTTAATAGCATTAAAGAATTATATTATAAAAAGCCAAATTTTGTAATTTATAAAATGAAAGGAAAGTGATTAAAATGAATGCACAAAAGTTCACACAAAAATCTTTAGAGGCGATTCAAGATGCACAAACAATAGCTACTCAAAATCAAAATTCACAAATAGAGCAAGAACATTTGCTTTTGGCTTTATTAGAGCAGGAGGATAGTCTAATCAAAGAATTATTAAAAAAGATTGGAATATCAGAAAATTTTGAAAATGAATTAAGGGGGAATATAGAAAGATTCCCAAAAATGACTGGAGGAGCAAGAAAAACAGATTCAATCTATATTTCACAAGATGTAGATTTAGTTTTATCAGCATCAGAAAAAATTGCAGATAAAATGAAAGATGAATATATATCTGTAGAACATATTATGCTTGCAATATTTGATAATGCAAATAGAAACATAAAAGATTTATTTAAAAAATATAATCTAAATAAAAATGATTTTTTAAAGGCTTTATCAAATGTAAGAGGAAATACGAGAGTTACATCAGATAATCCAGAAAGCACATATGATGTATTAAAAAAATATGGTCAAGATTTAGTAGAATTAGCAAGAGAACAAAAATTAGACCCAGTAATTGGAAGAGATGACGAAATAAGAAATGTAATTAGAATACTTTCAAGAAAAACAAAGAACAATCCATGCTTAATAGGAGAACCAGGAGTTGGAAAAACAGCAATAGCAGAAGGACTAGCATTAAGAATTGTTAGAGGTGATGTACCAGAAGGATTAGAAGATTGTACAATATTTTCACTAGATATGGGTTCATTAGTTGCAGGAGCTAAATATAGAGGTGAATTTGAAGAAAGACTAAAAGCAGTATTACAAGAAATAAAGAAAAGTGAAGGAAAAATAATACTATTTATAGATGAAATCCATACAATAGTAGGAGCAGGAAAGACAGATGGAGCAATGGATGCAGGAAATCTTTTAAAACCAATGCTTGCTAGAGGAGAATTACATTGTATAGGTGCAACAACTCTAAATGAATACAGACAATATATAGAAAAAGACCAAGCATTAGAAAGACGTTTTCAACCAGTAATGGTCGATGAGCCAAGTGTAGAAGATACAATTTCAATATTAAGAGGGTTAAAAGAAAGATATGAAGTATATCATGGAGTAAAGATATCAGATGCAAGCTTAATTGCAGCAGCTACATTATCTAATAGGTATATAACAGATAGATTTTTACCAGACAAAGCGATAGATTTAGTAGATGAAGCATGTAGTTTGATAAAAACTGAGATGAAATCAATGCCAACAGAAATTGACGAAGTATCAAGAAAAATAATGCAACTAGAAATTGAAGAAACAGCAATCTCAAAAGAAAAAGATGAAATTTCAAAACAAAGATTGGCAGATATTAAAAAGGAAAAATCAGAATTAAAAGAAAAATTTAATTCTATGAAAGCAAAATGGGAAAATGAGAAACAAGCAATTGAAAAAGTACAAAAATTAAGAGAAGAAATAGAAAAAACAAATTCACAAATAGAACAAGCACAAAGAAGCTATGATTTAAATAAAATGGCAGAATTAAAATATGGAAAATTACCAGAATTACAAAAACAATTAGAAGAAGAGGAAAGCAAAGAAAAGAATAAAGAAAATGTATTACTAAGAAATAAAGTAACAGAAGATGAAATAGCAAAAATAGTATCAAAATGGACAGGAATACCAGTTACAAAACTTATGGAAGGTGAAAGAGAAAAAATACTACATTTAAAAGACATACTTCATAAAAGAGTAATAGGACAAGATGAAGCTGTTGAAGATGTAGCAGAAGCTATTATGCGTTCAAGAGCAGGAATTAGTGATCCAAGACGTCCAATAGGTTCATTCTTATTCTTAGGACCAACAGGTGTAGGAAAAACAGAGCTAGCAAAAAGTTTAGCAGAAAGCTTATTTGATGATGAGCATAACTTAATAAGAATAGACATGTCAGAATATATGGAAAAATATTCAGTATCAAGATTAATAGGGGCACCTCCAGGATATGTGGGATATGAAGAAGGAGGACAATTAACAGAAGCTGTAAGAAGAAAACCATATTCAGTAGTATTATTTGATGAAATAGAAAAAGCACATCCAGATGTATTTAACATATTATTACAAGTACTAGATGATGGAAGAATAACAGATTCACAAGGAAGAACAATAGACTTTAAAAATACAATTATAATACTTACATCAAACTTAGGCTCAGAATACATTTTAGAAGGAATAAATGACAAAGGTGAAATATCAGAAGAAGCAAAAGAAAAAGTAAATATGTTATTAAAGAAGAGCTTCAGACCAGAATTTTTAAACCGTTTAGATGAAATAGTATTCTATAAACCTCTAAAGAAAGAAGAAATTGCAAAAATATTAGATTTACAAATAGTAGATCTAGAAAAACGACTAGAAGATAAACATATAAAATTAGAATTAACACAAAGTGCAAAAGATTATCTAATAGATAATGGCTATGATGAAGTTTATGGAGCAAGACCTTTAAAAAGGTTTGTTAAGAAAAAATTAGAAACATTAATAGCAGAAAAAATATTGACTGAAGAAATAAAACCATTTGACAAAGTAACAGTCAATTGCATAAACGGAAAACTAGGAATAAAACAATAAAATCTAAAAAATGAATAACAATTTTATATTTTACATTATAGAAATGCTATTTCTTGTAACCAAAAAAACTCAGATATAAAATATTTTGTATCTGAGTTTTTTTTAAAACCATATTCCTAAAAATTAAGCTTCATAATATTTATCAGTATCAGAATATAAATCTTCTAATGTAATTCCAAGAACCTTACAAAAAGCCAAAGCCTCAAAATCTTTAACTGTCTTTTTACCATATTCTATTTCATAAATATCGCAATTATACATAGTAACACCAAGTAAGTCTAATTTACGGCAAATCTCTGGTTGAGAGATTTTTTTTAATTTGCGATATTTTCTTAAATTACTTCCAACA
Organism: uncultured Clostridia bacterium; assembly: GCA_944392675.1. GTDB lineage: Bacteria > Bacillota > Clostridia > TANB77 > CAG-508 > CAG-269. The sequence goes on along the minus strand of CALXXK010000050.1, from coordinate 263 downwards.
ATATTTAAATTACCATTTAATGTTTTTACTTTCATACAATACCTCAAAACTTAAATATATAGATTAAAATTAAATTAATACGATAATATTGTAATATAAAAATGGAAAAAAGTTACAGGAACAAGCTGTAAATATTACAAAAATATTTCTTAAGTATTACAAATAGATAACAAAATACCAAAATTGTGTCAATAATTTTTGAATATTTCACTAAAAAATAACTTTATTTTATTAGCGAATATTTCACCATATGTACAATCTTG
>CALXXK010000049.1 GCA_944392675.1 uncultured Clostridia bacterium | reverse complement strand
ATTGGGGTGTCGCCAAGTGGTAAGGCAACCGGCTCTGACCCGGTCATTCGTAAGTTCGAATCTTACCACCCCAGCCATAATACTTAAAATGAGCTAATGATTTGTATAAAATATTTAATGCTCATTTTGAAAAAGCACACTAATTTACTAATAGTTAATTATATTTTGGAGGAACAAATGAAAAGAAAAACTATTGAAAATCAAAAGGGTATAACGTTAATAGCATTGGTAATAACTATAACTATATTAGCAATTTTAGCTTCAATTGCAACATATAGCGGAATTAATTCAATAAAATCAGCTAGGTTTACTACTTTTACAGTAGAAATGAAAATAATGCAAACAGAAGTAAATGAATTATATGATAAATATAGAGCTGGTGATGAAACTGTTTTAACTTTAGGAGAAGATATAACAAATAATGACCAAGCAAAATCAGTATTATCAACAATAGGAATAGCAAATACAGAGTTTTCAAATTATAGATATTATTCAATTAATACAATAAAATCATTAGGAGTAGAAGGAATAGATGAAAACGAATTTATAGTAAGTATAAAAGATAGAAAAGTAGTAAGTTATAAAGGATTTGAATATGATGGTGTTACATATTATACATTAGAAAGCTTGCCAAAAGGATTGTATAATGTAGAATATGAAGAAAATAGCAACAATGTAAAATTTGATTTATCATGTAAAACTATATCAAGTGAAGAAGGAGAAATTTATATATCAAATATCAGTTATGATGGATATGTAAATAAATGGCAGATTAGATATAGGGAACAAGGAAAAGAAAATTGGAGTACTACAGAAGCTTTTGAAGGAAATGAGTATACATTAAAGGTAGACAAATTAACTACATATGAAATACAAGTAGTTAATAGTGATAATATTGTATCAACTGCACAAACAGTTACATTAGAATCAGCAGGAGGATTAGACGACTTTCAAACAGCAGATACACAGCCATACTTACCAGGAGATGACTTTAGTCATGTAGAAGGAACAGATTTAACAACAGGATTAGTAGTAACAGATGGAACAAATTATTGGACTTGGATAGAAGTGCCAAAAACAGCAGTATTTAAAACAGCAACATCAGAAACAGATTATACAAATATAGAAAAAGATATGGAGACATATACAGGAACATTAGTTTCAAGAAATGGATATACAGACCAGTGGTATGATGGAAAAGGTCATACAGAAAATTATACAGCAAATCCAAATGATACAACTGGATGCGGTTTAACATTACAACAATATAAAGATTTAAAAGAGAAAATGTTAAGTAGTGTGTATAAAAATGGAGGATTTTGGATAGGACAGTATGAGGCTGGAACAGATAGTTATTCAGGAAAAGAAGATAATACAAAAACAGCAATAATAGCCCAAGGAAAATATCCATATAATTGGATAACCTGTGCAAATGCCCAAATAAAATCAAGTGAGCTAAATTCAGGAGACTATACAAGTAGTTTGATGTTTGGAATACAATGGGACTTAGTTTTAAAACATTTACAAGTAAAAGGCGGAATGTCAGCAGATGAATTAACAAAAGATTCAACAAGTTGGGGAATTTATAGTACTGTTTCCTTTACAATAGAAAATGGAGAATATACTGTATCAGAAACAGTAGCAGATAGTTTTAAATTATATACAGAAAATACAAGCGGATATGTACAAAATAAAGTAAAATTACAGAATAAACAAGTATTATTAACAACAGGTGCAAATAATAGTAGAAATTGTAAGATGAATATATATGATATAGCTGGAAATACATATGAGTTTACTTTAGAAAAAAGTAAGAATACTAATAGTACAGGTAGAGGTGAAAGCTATTATAACGATGGAACAGCGGCTAGTCGTCGTGCTTTTGAGGTAAATGAAACATATAGCGGTCTTTCTTTTCGTCCAACTATATATTAGTTGTACTAAATGCTAAATATATTGATAAAATAAATAATTTTATTTAATATAATAAAAAATTTATAATCTTAATATAAGGCTTTATGAAAAACATCTCAAACTAAAATTACATAAAATAGTTTACATTTTATAATTTTTACTATATAATGTATAAGCAGAATTTATAAAATAATAGATTTTAATTAGATAAAAACAGAAAGGAATGTTAAAAAATGCAAGAAAATAACACAAACAACCAAACAGAAGAAATAGATGTAAATCATTTAATGCAAATAAGAAGAGATAAATTAAAAGAATTACAAGAACAGGGAAAAGACCCTTATCAGATAACAAAATTTAATAGAACAAATACAGCAGGAGAAATAAAGGCAAATTATGAAAAATTCGAACAAAAAGATGTAACTGTTGCTGGAAGAATAATAGCAAAAAGAATAATGGGAAAAGCATCATTTTGTACAATACAAGACTGTGATGAAAAAATACAAAGTTATGTTAGTATAAATGATTTAGGAGAAGAAAGTTACAAAGCATTCAAAACATGGGATATAGGAGATATAATAGGAATAACAGGTTTTGTTTTTAAAACAAGAACAGAAGAAATATCAGTTCATGCTAAAGAAGTAACACTACTTTCAAAATCTCTAAGACCATTACCAGAAAAATTTCATGGATTAAAAGATCCCGATTTAAGATATAGACAAAGATATACAGATTTGATAGTAAATCCAGAAGTTAAAGAAACATTTATATTAAGAAGTAAAATAATTAGCAAAATAAGAGAAATATTAAACGAAAAAGGATATTTAGAAGTTGAGACACCAATATTAAATACAATATCAGGAGGAGCAACAGCAAAACCATTTATAACACACCATAATGCACTAAATATTGATATGTACTTAAGAATTGCATTAGAACTAAATCTAAAAAGATTAATAGTAGGTGGATTTGACAAAGTATATGAATTAGGAAGAGTATTTAGAAATGAAGGAATGGACATAAGGCACAATCCAGAATTTACAATGCTTGAATTATATGCATCATATCAAGATTATCACGACATGATGGATATAACAGAAGAAATATTCTCAAGAACAGCTAAAGAAGTACTAGGGACAACAAAAATTAATTATCAAGGACAAGACCTAGACTTAACACCTGGATGGAAAAGAATATCAATGATAGATTCTATAAAAGAAGCATGTGGAATAGACTTTAATGAAATAAATTCAGATGAAGAAGCAGTTGCGCTTGCAAAAGAAAGAAATATAGAAATTCCAGATAAGACAAAAGAAACAAGAGGAGATGTAATAAGTCTATTTTTTGATGAATATGTAGAAAAAACATTAATACAACCAACATTTATATATGATTATCCAGTAGAAATATCACCACTTGCAAAAAAATCAGTAAAAGATCCACGCATGACAGAAAGATTTGAAGTATTTATTAATGGTAGAGAATATGGAAATGCATTCTCAGAATTAAATGACCCAATAGACCAATATGAAAGATTTAAAAAACAAGTAGAAGCAAGAGAAGCAGGAGACGAAGAAGCAGGAATGATGGATGAAGATTATATCCAAGCACTAGAAATAGGTTTACCACCTACAGGAGGATTAGGAATCGGTATAGATAGATTAGTAATGCTTTTAACAGATTGTGCTTCAATAAGAGATGCTTTACTATTCCCAACTATGAAGCCAATGTCTCATTAGGGACGTTTCTCTTTGAGACATTTTCTTAAATCAAAATGAAATTGATGTTTAAAGTATTATAAAAGGGGAAGCAAGGAGATTTTATGTTTAATTTTTCATTTGATAAAAGAATAGTATATATAATTGTTGCAATAATGGTATTGTCAACATTAGTACAATATGCGACAAATCCAGGAGCATTGTTTATATTATTACTTAGTATACCAGGAGTATTAATAGCAATAACATTCCATGAATTTGCGCATGGCTTAGCAGCATATAAATTAGGAGATAATACAGCTAAAAATGAAGGTAGATTAAGTTTAAATCCATTAGACCATCTAGACCCAATAGGAACTTTAATGTTACTATTTGCAGGATTTGGATGGGGAAAACCAGTACATGTAAATCCTATGAATTATACAAGAAAAATATCTATGGAAAAAGGTGAAGCGATAGTATCAGTAGCAGGACCACTTATGAATATATTATTAGCTTTTGTACTAGCAGTAATATATTATGCAATCTATAAATTTGCAGGAATAGCATTTTTAGAATCAACAGTAGGAGATATAACAATGACAATAATTTTTTATGCAATTGCTACAAATATAGGATTAGGTGTGTTTAATTTGATACCTTTACCACCATTAGACGGTTCAAAAATAATAATGCCATTTTTGCCATATAATGCTAAACAATGGTTTAGAAATAATGAATATATTTTTTATATAGTATTTGTAGTAATTTGGATTACTGGAATTGCAAGTATGATTATATCACCAGCAATAACTGGAATAACAAATGGAATAATGAGTTTAGTAAAGATGATGTTTGGAATGTAGATTAGTTGAAAAATAATTACAATTTTGGAATTGTCAAACTTGTTGTAGACATAAAATTTGAGAAAGAAATGAAACGATAAAGAAGATAAAATAATAAAGGAACTGAAATAATAAATGGAAAAAGATATAATAGTAATGGGAATTGAATCAAGCTGTGATGAAACCTCTGTAGCCATTGTAAAAAATGGTAGAGAGGTTCTTTCCAATGTTATAGACACACAAATACCAATACATGAAAAATATGGAGGTGTTGTGCCAGAAATAGCATCAAGAAATCATATAGAAGCTATATCAAGAGTTACAAAAAAAGCATTAGAGCAAGCAAAAGTTACATTTGAAGATATAGATGTAATAGCACCAACATATGGACCAGGGTTAGTGGGAGCATTGTTGGTTGGACTTTCATATGCAAAAGCTTTAAGTTTTGCAATAGATAAACCATTAGTAGGAGTCAATCATATACAAGGACATATAGCAGCAAATTATATAACATATAAAGAATTAGAACCACCATTTATATGTGTAATGACATCAGGAGGAAATACACAAATAATACATGTAAAAAATTATACAGAATTTGAAGTATTAGGAAAAACAAGAGATGATGCAATAGGAGAAGCATTTGACAAAGTAGCAAGAGTAGTAGGATTAGGATATCCAGGGGGACCAAAAGTAGATAAATTAGCAAAAGAAGGAGAACCTAATATACAATTACCTAAAACGCACTTTGAAAATTTAGATTTTAGCTTTAGTGGAATAAAAACAGCAGTAATAAATTTAAATCATAATAACCCAAATATCAAAAAAGCAGATTTATGTGCAAGTTTCCAAAAAACAGTAACAGAAATATTAATAGAAAATGTAGAAAAAGCAATAGAACAAACAAATATAAAAACAATAGCACTAGCAGGAGGAGTATCAGCAAATAGTTATATAAGAAAAGAATTTAGCAAATTAGAAAATAGAGGTATAAAAATATACATGCCAGACCTAAAACTATGTACAGACAATGCAGCAATGATAGCATCAGCAGGATATTATAACTATATAAACGGGAGCAGAGACATCTTGAATTTAAATGCAGTACCCAATTTAACTTTTTAAATTTTTGTCATTTTGGGGACGCGTCCAAAAATGACAATTTTTAGAATTATTAGTTTAAAAAAATAACATTATATAAAATAAAAAACTATATAAACATATTAAAATTGTCATTTTTGGACGCGTCCCCAAAATGACAAAAAGGAGAAATGCAATGTCAATATATACAATAGGAGATTTACATCTATCTTTTGAAAAAGACAAGCCAATGGATATTTTTGGAGATAACTGGAAAAATCATGAAGAGAAAATAAAAGAAGATTGGATAAAAAAGGTAAAAGAAAATGATTTAGTGGTTTTGCCAGGGGATTTTTCATGGGCTACATATTTACAAGATGCATATAAAGACTTTGAATATCTAAATAATTTACCAGGTAAAAAATTATTATTAAAAGGAAATCACGACTATTGGTGGACAACTTTAACAAGTATGAGAAAATTTTTAGATGAAAATCATTTAAAGAATATTGACTTTGTATATAACAATGCATATGAATTTGAAAATGTAATAATATCAGGAACTAGAGGATGGGGACAAGTAGAAGAAGAAAATGACGAAAAACTATTGAAAAGAGAACAATTGAGGTTAGAATTATCATTACAAGATGGAATAAAAAAATATGGTGAGGATAAAGAAATTATAGTGTTTATGCATTATCCACCAATAACAAGTGCTCAAATAATTAAAAATGAAACAAATGAATTTATAGATATATTAAAAAAATATAATATAAAAAAATGTTATTATGGACATTTACATAGCGTAGCAATAAAAGAAGCTGTTACAGGAGAATATTTTGGAATAGACTTTGAATTAGTAAGTGCGGATGGAGTAGACTTTAAACTTGTAAAAGTAAAATAGTGCCAAAGGGGAGGAAAATAGGGAATTTGGGGACGGGGCTTAAAATCCCTATATAAATCTAGAACATAAAAAAACATTTTCTTTGTTTTAATCTATAGGGATTTTAAGCCCCGTCCCCAAATTCCCTATTTCCCTCCCCTTTGGCACTATTTTTAGATAGGAGAAATTATGGATTTAGAAAAAGATGTAAAATACGTAAAAGGAGTAGGGCCAAACAGAGTAAAACTACTAAATAAATTAAATATATTTACATTAAAAGATTTAATTACATATTATCCAAGAACATATGAGGACAGAGGAAAACCCAAACAATTAATTGAATGTATAGAAGGAGAAGAGGCAACAATAGAAGCTATAGCTTGTAGTAAGATTTCAGAAGTACGACTAAAGGGTAAAACCATGCAAAAATTAATAATAAGAGATGAAACAGCTACAGCAACAGTTACATGGTTTAACCAAAGTTATTTGAAGACAATTTTTAAGGTGGGACAAAAGTACAGATTTTATGGAAAAATAAGTAGTAAATATGGAGCGGTTTCTATAATGTCTCCAGTATTTGATGAAATCCATAGCACAAAAAACACAGGTAAAATAATCCCAATATATCCTCTAACATATCAACTTTCTCAAAATACAATTAGGAAAATAATAGAAAATGGAATAAAAGAGGTTATAGGAAATCTAAAAGAAACTTTACCAGAGTATTTGTTAGATAAGTATAAATTGCAAGATATAAATACAGCTATAAAAAATATACATTTTCCAGAAAAATTTGAAGATTTTAAAAATGCTAGGTTTAGGTTAGTTTTTGAGGAATTGCTATCAACTCAACTAGCATTGCTACAATTAAAAAATAATTACATAAATGACTATAAAGGAATTGCTTTCGATAAAGAGGCAAAAATGTCAGATATTATAAATGAATTACCTTTTAAATTAACAAAGGCACAATTAAGAGTATTAGAAGAAATAGACGAAAATATGGAATCTGAAAAGTCGATGAATAGATTATTACAAGGAGATGTTGGTTCTGGTAAAACCGTTGTAGCAATGTGTGCAGCATTTAAGGCTGTAAAAAGTGGATATCAAGCTACAATAATTGCGCCAACAGCCATACTTGCAATTCAACATTTGGAAAATTTTAAAAAGATATTTGATAAAATGAATATAAGATGTGAATTGTTAATCTCAGCTATAACAAAGAAAAATAAGGAGCAAATATTAGAAAAACTAAAAAATGGAGAAATAGATATACTGATTGGAACACATGCTTTATTACAAGAAAATGTCGAGTTTAAAAATTTAGGATTAGTAGTAACTGATGAACAACATAGATTTGGAGTTAAACAAAGAGCAACATTAGTGGAAAAAGGTCAAAATCCAGATGTTTTAGTAATGACTGCAACACCAATACCAAGAACTTTAGCTTTAATTTTATATGGAGACTTAGATATATCAATAATTGATGAATTACCACCTAATAGAAAAGAAATACAGACATTTGCTGTACAAAAAAGTATGTCTGAAAGGGTAAATAATTTCATAAAAAAACAAGTAGATGAAGGAAGGCAAGCATATATAGTATGCCCATTAGTAGAAGAAAATGAAGAACTTGATTTAAAATCAGTAGAAAAATTATATGAGGAATATAAAACAAAAATATTCCCACAATATAATGTTCAATATATCCATGGAAAAATGAAACAAAAAGAAAAAGATGAAATAATGGAAAAATTTAAAAAAGGAGAAATAAATATTTTAATATCAACTACGGTAATAGAGGTAGGTGTAGATGTTCCAAATGCTAATATAATGGTTATAGAAAATGCAGAAAGATTTGGATTAGCAGCTTTGCATCAATTAAGGGGTAGAGTTGGAAGAGGAGAATATCAATCATATTGCATATTGAAATGTGAATCAAGAAGCGAAACGGCAAGAAAAAGAATGAAAGTAATGTGCGAAACAAATGACGGATTTAAAATTTCTGAAAAAGATTTAGAGTTGAGAGGATCAGGAGATTTTTTTGGAACTATGCAACATGGAATACCAGAATTTAAAATTGCTAATTTATTTGAAGATATGCCAATTTTAAAAGTTGTACAAAGTGAGGCAATTAGAATTATAGATGAAGATCCTAAATTAGAAGATGAAAAAAATAAATTGCTTAAAGATTTGATAAAAGATAAATTTATGAAAAGGATAGAAATTTAATAGGTATAATTTAATAAAAAAGTTTCTATAATTGAAATAATTTTTATAAATGAAAATAATATTTACATATATAAAATTGAAAAATTATGTAAATTATGATATAATTAATAATATAGTTAGAAAATTCTAACAAAATATCAATACAGGAGGAAAAAAATGATAAAAAACAATTGGAAAAAAAGAGAAAATCGGAGAAAGGTGTTATCTGTAAAGATAATGCAGAATGGGTATACACCAACTAAAGAGGCAATTTCAGAAAGCCTTTGTGAAACTCATTGGTTGAGAGTTCATTATGGAGAATTGCCTGGAGTAGAGGCATATGAGGAATGTATACGTTTTATCAAAACACAAAAACAACGTTATCCTATTGAAAATCCTAATGTTTGGTATCAATTGGGACTAAAAATGGCTCTAAATAGGGTCAAGGGAAGAAGATTTGTAAATGATAATGGAGAATCAGATGTAGTATCTTCTATCTCTGATGTATATCAGATAATAAGAGAGATAATGAGAACAGCGGGAATGAAAGACAGTGTAAAATCTTTTATCATATCAAATTCTTGAGCTAGTGGTCCACTTGTAAGTGGACCACTATTGACATTTTTATTATAAAATAGTATTATAAAAATGATATAATAAAAAGGATGTTGATGAAATGGGACAAATAATATTAAAACTAATAGGAGTAATATTACTTTTAATAGGAATAATTTTAATATATGATGCACGAATAATAACAAAAAAATTTTTTGGATTTGGAGATCAAAATGAGGGTTCTACAGGTTTAAAACTAATAGGATTTATTATAGCAATTGTTGGTGGAATAATAATGTATTTTAACATATAATAAAGTAAAAACTATTTAGATATAAATACAAAGATAATTTACTAATAAAAAATATATAAAATTATAAAAATAGTTATTGACAAAAATTAGATTAATGTGATAATATATATGTTGTTAATATAAATGCGGATGTGGCGGAACTGGTAGACGCGCTGGTCTTAGGAACCAGTGCCAACGGCGTGGGGGTTCGAGTCCCT
>CALXXK010000048.1 GCA_944392675.1 uncultured Clostridia bacterium | reverse complement strand
AAAAACATAAAAAGACACAAAATAATAACAACATCAATCATTGCATTAATAGCATTTTCAATGATAAACACAATAATGATATACAACTTTTTACAAATACTACAAAGAATTTGAAAAATACATAAAAATATGGTATAATGCTACTATTCTAAAACAAGGAGGATAGTAGCTTTTAGCTATTAAAATTAATATGAAATTAGCAAATGAATGGAAAGAATATAAAATATTAGATATGGCAGAGGGTCAAAAATTAGAAAAATGGGGAGAAATAATACTATCAAGACCAGACCCTCAAATAATATGGAAAGAAAAAAGTTTCCCAGAAAAATGGAAAAAGATAAATGCCACATATCATAGAAGTAAAACAGGTGGTGGTTCATGGGAATTTAATAAAAAAATGCCAAAACAATGGCAAATAAAATATAAGAATTTAACATTTAATATAAAACCAATGGGATTTAAACATACAGGATTATTTCCAGAACAAGCAACAAATTGGGATTGGATGATAAATAGAATAAAATCAGAAAAACGAGAAATAAAAGTCTTAAATCTATTTGCATACACTGGAGGAGCAACAGTAGCATGTCTATCAGCAGGAGCATCAGTATGTCATGTAGATAGTTCAAAAGGAATGACATCATGGGCAAAGGAAAATGTAATTTCATCAGGATTACAAGATAAAAAAGTAAGATACATAATAGATGATGTAGTTAAATTTGTAAATAGAGAAATTAGAAGAGGTAACAAATATGATGCAATAATAATGGATCCACCATCATATGGAAGAGGAGCAAAAGGAGAAGTATGGCAATTTGAAAATAATATATTTGATTTAGTAGAACTATGTGTAAAGGTATTATCAAACAAACCATTATTTTTCTTAATAAACTCATACACAACAGGAATTTCAAGTAAAGTATTAGAAAATATATTAAATTTAACAATAGCAAAGAAATACAAAGGAAAAATAGAATCAGGAGAAATTGGATTACCAATGGAAAACTCAAAATTAGTATTACCATGTGGAATTTATGGAAGATGGGAAAGTTAAAATTTATAGGGAAATAGGGGACGCCCTTTTTTTCCCTATAATTAAGAAATATAATATATAAAAATAAAAAATAGGGAAAAAAAGGGCGTCTCCTATTTCCCTATAAGAGGTAAACATGAAAGATTTAAAAGTAATATTTGAAGATAATCATATAATAGTAGTAGAAAAAATACCAAATGTACCTTCGCAATCAGATAAAACTGGAGATATGGATATGCTTACAATTGTAAAACAATATATAAAAGAAAAATACAACAAACCAGGAAATGTTTATGTAGGGTTAGTACACAGACTAGACAGACCAGTAGGAGGAATAATGGTATTTGCTAAAACATCTAAAGCAGCATCAAGACTTAGTAATCAAGTAAGAGAAAAGATTATCAAGAAAAAATATTTAGCTGTAGTAGATGGAAAATTTGAAAAAGAAAAGGGAACTTTAGAAGATTATTTATATAAAGATGAAAGAAATAATATTAGTAAAGTAGTAAAACCAACTAAGAAGAATGCAAAACTTGCTAAGTTAGATTATGAAGTTTTAAAATATGATGAAGTAAAAGATTTAAGTTTAGTAAAAATAAATTTACATACTGGGAGACATCATCAAATACGAGTACAATTAGCAAATTTTGGACATAGTATATTTGGAGACCAAAAATATGGTAAAAGAGGGAGAGGAAAGCAAATAAGATTATGGGCATATGAGTTGACAATTCAACATCCTATTACAAAAGAACAGATGACATTTCATGATTTGCCAGAATGGTGTCGCATTGGGGACATGACTAGATAGAGAATTTGGAAACGGGGTTTTTGTCATTTTGGGGACGCGTCCAAAAATGACAATTTTATATTTTGAACATATTAATTAAATTTTTGTAATAAACTTAAAAATTGTAATTTTTGGACGCGTCCCCAAAATGACAAAAAACCCCGTCCTCAAATTCCCTATCTAGCCAGTTCCATTTAACAAAAAAATATTTTCTAAAATATTTGCATTTTATATAAATATGTGTTACAATACATAAGTATAAAAAAGAGAAAAGACCGTTAGGAGGAATAGAATAAATGGAAATAGCAAAAGGAATATTGATTGTAATATACTTTATAGTCGCATTAGCACTAATAATTTTAACATTAATACAATCAAAAGAAGATGCAGGTTTATCTTCGACAATAACAGGATCTTCAACAAATAATTTTTTTGAAAAAAATAAAGGAAGAACTAAAGAAGGAAAACAAAAAAAATGGACAGTCATATTATCAATTGTATTTGCTATATTAACAATAGCATTAGGAATATTATATATGGCTTAGAATAAAAAGGGACGGTTTTTATAAAAATGGACTGTCCTTTTTGACGTTTTTAGAAAGTATGAAACTAAATGCCATAACCAATTATAACTAAAATGATAATATATTTAATATAAAAATAAAATATTAAATATAAAATATTAAAAATAAAAAATAAAGTATTAAATATTAAATATTAAATATGGAAAAGTATTAAACATAAAAAAATTTAAATATAAAAATTGAAAGGAAAGATGAGTTTGGAAGAACGAAAACAAAAAATTCTAGATTTAATGAAAGATGAGGACTATGTGCCGCTCAAGGCTAAAGAAATAGCCATGATTATGAGAGTGCCAAAGAAAGAATATAATGATTTTTTAGAAGTCTTGGGAGAGCTAGAACTTGAATTAAAAATACAAAAAAATAGAAAAAATCGTTATAAATTAGTGGATAAAGTATATTATGATGGTATATATAGAAAAAATCAAAAAGGTTTTGGGTTTGTAAGACTTGAAGGAGAAGATGACGAAATATATATTTCTAAAGAAAATTCACTAGATGCATTAAATGGAGATAGAGTTTTAATAGAAATTATTGAAGAAAAAAATAAAGTTAAAAATGCAGAAGCCAAAGTAGTAAGAATATTAAAACACGAGAAAGATACAGTAGTTGGAATATTCCAAAATAACAAAACTTTTGGATTTGTAGTTCCAGATGATAAAAATTTCGGAACAGACATTTTTATAGCTAAAAAAGATTTTGGAAAAGCAAGAAATAATCATAAAGTATTAGTAAAAATAACTAAATATCCTCAAAATGGTAAAAATGCAGAAGGAAAGATCATAGAAGTATTAGGAAATGTAAATGAAGCTGGAGTTGACATGCTTTCACTTATAAAAGAATATAATCTACCATCAGTATTCCCAGAACCAGTAGTGGAAGAAGCAAAAAAATGCGGGACTGAAGTAGATAAAAATGATATTGCTAATAGGGTAGATTTTAGAGATAGAAATATTTTTACAATTGATGGGGAAGATGCAAAAGATTTAGATGATGCAGTAAGAGTTGAAAAATTAGATAATGGAAATTATAAATTAGAAGTTCATATAGCAGATGTTAGTTACTATGTAAAAGAAGGAAGCTTATTAGATCAAGAAGCCTTGTTAAGAGGAACAAGTATATACATGTTAGGTAGAGTAATACCAATGCTTCCAAGAGAATTGTCTAATGGTATCTGCAGTTTAAATGCAGGAGAAGATAGATTTACACTATCTTGTATAATGGAAATAGATCAAAAAGGAAATATAATCACATCAGAAATATTAAAAGGTATAATAAATGTTACAGAAAGAATGACATATAATGATGTTCAGTCTATACTAGATAATTCAGACGAAAAAGTAACTAAAAGATATTCAAAATATATAAAAGAATTTAAATTAATGGAAGAATTGGCACAAATATTGAAAAATAAAAGACTAGAAAAAGGATATTTAAATTTAGATATACCAGAAAGCAAGATAGAATTAGACATAGATGGAAAAGTAAAAAATATATCAAAATATGAAACAAGTTTCGCAAATGAAATAATAGAGCAATTTATGTTATCAGCAAATGAAGCAGTGGCAGAAAAATTTTATTGGTTAGAAGCACCATTTATATACAGAGTGCATGAAAAGCCAGATTTAGAAAAAATTCAAGAATTAAATAAATTTTTATTTAATTTTGGATTAAAAATAAAAGCAAACAAAGACAATATACATTCAAAAGAATTTTCAAAGATATTAGAAGAAGTAAAAGGAAAAGAAGAAGAAAAAGTAGTTTCTAATTTAATATTAAGAACATTAAAATTAGCTAGATACGAAGCGGAAAACAAAGGACACTTTGGAATAGCAAGCAAGTACTATTGCCATTTTACATCGCCAATTAGAAGATATCCAGACCTTTTCATACACAGAGTAATATCAGAATATATAGAAAATAATTATGACATACCAGAAAAATGGATTGAAACATATGAAGAATACGCAAAAGATAGAGCAAACCAGTCATCAGAAAGAGAAAAAATAGCAACAAAGGTAGAAAGAGAAGCAGAAGATATCAAAAAAGCTGAATATATGGAAAGTAGAATTGGTGAAGAATATGAAGGAATAGTATCATCTATAACATCTTTTGGAATGTTCGTTCAGTTGGATAATACAGTTGAAGGTCTAATTAGGTTTGAAGATTTAGGAGATGAATATTTTATTTATGATGAGGATAGAAAAAGATTGATTGGTGAAAAAACGAATAAAGTTTATAAAATAGGAGATAGAGTACAAATAAGAGTTAAAAAAGCAAGTAAATTGTTGAGACAAGTGGATTTTGAAATATTATAAACAAAGAAAATATAAAGAAGCTTGCTATTGTATTTGTATAGCAAAAACCAAGTTTTTCTATACAAATACAATGGCAAGCTTTAAAGTTTACTCTATTTATTGAAAATCAGAGCAACATTACTAATAATACTAGCAAAAAGAGCAAAAATAATAATAAAAATTCCACCAACCTTATTATTTTCATATTTTATCTCATAAATAGCATAAGACAAAGATTTAGCAAAAGCAAAAATAGTAAAAATAATAAAAAATAAATATTCAAAAGCTGTTAACATACAAAACCTCCACAAATTAAGTTCTAGTCAATAAGAATGACGATTTTATTGAAGTATCAACATTTACATCAAAAAAAGTTTCTTTATATTTATCAGACCAATTGTAATCTTTATATTCACCTTCTGTAGAAAAATTCTTTCTAATATATTTTCCTAATTTATTGATATCAGAATTAAAATCTTTTGAAGTTTTATATAAATAATCTGATAAAATAGACTCTAAATAACTGCTACAAGAATTAGATAATTGACTTAAAGCATTACTATCAGAATAATTTAAATTTTCATCCATAGAATATACTCTTCCTGAAAAGTTGCAATTTATAGTTATAAAAGGAGAACCATTTACTATTTTAGCATCAATTTTAGTACTTAATACAGGGGTCATATAAATATCTATAAAAGAAATACTTTCTCTAGAGTTAGGATTAGGTATAGAAATTAGAAATCCATCAACTTTATTGTCCACTATCATAAAACACAAATTTTCAATTTCATTTAATTCACCAACTAAAGTAACACCTTTAAAAACAGCAAGGCCAGTGTTTTCTGATATATTTTGTCCAGAGGCAGGTTTAAAATTAGATTCTAAAATACTATCTTTAGGAGAACTTGAATTAGATAAAGAAGATGAATCTTGAGTACTTATTCCGCCCAATATTGCATAAGGTTCACATGCATCACATGTCATTGAATAGAAAAAATCACCAATAGTAGCATTAGAATTATAACCAGTAAATTCACTAGAATTTACAAATACTTCATAGTATTTAGTTATAAGGTTCTCTAAAGTAGGTTTGGAATTTTTCATATATGTTTTTGCAGTACATTTGCTTACAACAATATTTGTAGATGGTCTAATATCTGGATTATTTGATAATGTAAATATTTCTTCTTGAATTCCACGACTTGCCAATGCCTCTGAAAAAACAATCAATTTACAATGAGATAAATTTACTTCTTTACCAATATTAGTATTCATTAAATTTATAGCACTATTAATCGAAGGGGCATCAATACTAAATAATGTAGGTTCAGTTTTTTCACTTGAACCAGTTTCAGATACAGAAGATGCATTGGTAAATTGAAAAGTGATATTTAATTTATTTGTATCTGATACATCTATTCCCATTGCAACAACTAAAGCTAAATTTCCAATATTAGAAGACTTATAAGAAGCAGAAAAGGCAATTAAAAAAATTATAATTGCAATAACAATAAAAAATTTTTTTAAAAAACTAGTCATTTGTTTCTAAAACCTCCTTTTGTTTTGGAAGATGATTACTCCTTCGCTTTTTAAAATTAGCTAATATTAGTATTCCAATTCCTAAAGCAAAAGATACACCAAAAGTCCAATAACTATAAATAGTACTTTCCAAAAATTTAGAAACAGCGTAATCTTTAGGAAAGATAGAAATAGCAAAAATTATTAATCCAAAACTATAAACTAAGGAATTTACATTTTGTATATTAGTAATTTTTTTCATAATTTCCATAGATAATCTAATATTAATAGTTATAAATGAAGCTATTACTAAAATCCAAATAAATAAGAAAAATGATTCTAATCTTTGGAAAAAATCACCAAACTCAATATATCTAGTAGTATAATAAAGTGGCATAACTTCATCAACATTTAATAAAAATCTAAACATAAATAAAATTATTGAAACACAAAATAGTAAATAAATACCAGCAATTATTGTTGTAGTAATAGTAATTTTTTTCATGTCTTCAGGTCTTTTCAAAAATGGAGGTAAAAAATACAAAATAACAATTCCAGTAAAAGCACCTAGATTTCCAAGACCAGTAACAAATGTATTAAATACACCTTCACCAAGAATAGGAAATATATTTTCAAAAGAAAAGTTTCTTATATTAGCAAAAAATATAAATAGAACAGAAAATATAAGTAAAGGTAAAACAATAATATTAACCTTTGCAGCAGTAGAAAATCCTAATTTAGAACTTAAACAAGTAGTAATTATGAAAGCAAATATAATAAAGACTACACTTGTCATAGGATAATAAACTATTTTTAAGCATTCACAAAAATTTCTAAGAAACCAAGAAGAACTTACTAAAAAATATATAATAAAAATAGTTCCAATAATAGATTTAAAATATTTTCCACCAAGATATTCAGATACATCAATAATATCACTACTAGAAAAATTTTTTAATAATTTATAAATCAATATAGCAATAGCAACTGCAATAATAGTTACATAAATTATATTAATTAAAATAGAAGATCTAGTAGTATCTATTAAATTTTTAGGTAAAGATAAAATAGAAGGAGTAAGAGATATAATGAGAACAACCATAATAGCTTCAACAGTATTAATTTTTGACTTTATCATACAAAACCTCCATTCTAATTAGTTTTATTTTTCCATAACATAGAAATTTTACTCTGTTTTTTAGGCTTTTTAGTATTTAAAAAAGAAGCACGATATTCTCTTTTCCAAACTGGAGGCAAGTAGTAATTATTGCCTTTAACATTATCCAAAGGAGAAAGTCCAAGTGTATATGGAACTCCAAAAGATTTAATTTCAGTTAGGTAAGAAGCATATATGAATAATCCTAATGCAATTCCTAAAAATCCTGCAATATAGCCTAATAATATAAATAGAAATCGAGAAATTCTTAAATGAAATCCAAAAGAAAAATCAGGAATAGCAAAAGAACCTATAGCAGTAATAGCAACAATTATAATTAATATAGGACTAACAATACCAGCAGAAACAGCAGCTTGTCCAAGCACTAAAGCACCAACTATTCCTATTGTGGGACCAATAGGAGAAGGGACTCTTAAACCAGCTTCACGTATTAATTCAAAAGAAATTTCCATTAACAAAATTTCAAATATTATAGGAAAAGGAACATTTTCTCTTGATGCTAAAATAGAAAATAACAATTCTGTTGGCAGAAGCTCTTGATGAAAACTAGTAATAGCAACATAAAAACCAGGTAAAAGTAAAGTTATAAATGCAGCCAAAACACGAATACCTTTCAAAAAATTAGAAAAACTAGGCTTCAAATTTTTATCATCAGGAGAACCAAGATAATCGATTAAAATAGCAGGCATAATCAATGCATAAGGAGAACCATTAACTAATACAATAACTCTCCCAGCAAGTAAATAAGTAACAGCCTTATCAGGCCTTTCGGTAGATAATATTTGAGGTACATTAAGTTTGTTAGAATCAATGATGAGTTGTTCTAATTGGCCAGAAGAAAGTAAAGAATCAACAGATATATTATTTAGCCTATATTTTACCTCAGCAATTAGATCATTATTAGTAATATTTTGCACATAACATAAAGCACATTTAGTTTTAGTAATAGAACCTATTTCGATATTTTCAATTATTAACTGTTCAGTATTAGAATATCTCCTTAAAAGTGAAGTATTTGTTCTGATATTCTCAACAAAAGATTCATGAGGCCCCTTTATAACAATTTCATTACTAGGTTTTTCAACATTTCTTTGTTGAAATCCTTTAACCTCAATATCATATGCAATACTCAAAGTATCGACAAATAAAGCACAATTTCCAGAATTTATGCCAGAAGCTATTTTTTCAAAATCAGAAACTTGTTTGATAGAATTTTGAGGTACCAAGCAATTCATTATATATTCAGACAAATCAAATTTTTTAACTTTTCTAACAGTAATATTATTTGTAACAGCTTCACAAACAACTTTATTTTGAGAACCATCATGTAAATTGTTTTTATTTCTCATCATTAGAGGCTCTAAAATAAAATCATCTAAAAGCTGAGAATTTACCATTCCATCAATATAAACAATAAAAGCATTATATTGTTTACCTTTAGCATTTAATGTAAATTCTCTAAGAATAACATCACTATTAATTAAAGTATTGTATTTAGTTTTCATATAATCTAAATTAACACTAACACTTTGAAAAATTTTAGTATTATCTTCTGATTTTTCTAAGGATTCACTATTAGTATTTTGATTATCAACATTAGGGTCTTCTGATAAATTGAAATCATATTCTTTTTCAGGCGTGTATGTAAAAATAGATTTTACAAAATTTTTAAAATTAAAATTCATAATACTTAATTCCTTTTTTAAAATATAATTATAATAAATTTTAATATCACAATTCATTTTTAAAATTATTTTCACAAAGTTATATTATAATATAACTTTTATGTATATAAAAATTAAATATGAATTGTAATTATTATTTGTAAAAAAGCAAAAAATATACTTTTTTTTATTACAAAAAAATGATATAATAAATATATGTATGCAAAGGGGAAAGTGTTGAAAAAATTTTCATAGAAAGGATAAAATTAAATATGAGAGATAAAATTTCAACAATAATAATGATTTTAATTGTATTAGGAATAATAGGTGTAGTAATAATTTTTGGATACATATTATATGATGAATTTATAAATATGCAACAAGAAGTAGCAGTAGAAGATTTTCAAACAACATTTGATAATGATGATGGAACATCAGAAACAGCAATTGAAAATGAAATAAAAGCACCAGAAGTAATAGAAAATTCATTTGATGAAATAGAAGGTTCTAATAACAATCAAAATAATAATGTAGATTATAGTAATGTAAATGTAGATAAATATTTTTATAATCAATTAGAAGAATATTCAAAAATAATATATAGAGCATTTGAAAGTAATAAAGAAAACATGAAATCAGGAACATATAAAATAGAA
>CALXXK010000047.1 GCA_944392675.1 uncultured Clostridia bacterium | reverse complement strand
TACTTAGGTTGCATAACTCGCGTTTTTGTACATTCTTATTTTTGATTTTTTGTTCATTTATATATTGACATTTATAACTTAACAGGAGAAGAGAATGAAAGAAGAATAGCATTTTTAATGGACAAAGCAATAAGAGATGAAAAATCGGCATATGTAGATGGAAAGCAGGACGGAATAAAATTAGGGCGAAAAGATGGAGAAAAAATTGGAGAGCAAAAAAAACAAAAGGAAATAGCAAAAAAGATAAAAGAAGAAAAAGTAGATATAGAATTAATAATTAAAGTAACAGGATTAGGCAAAAAACAAATAGAAAATTTATAAAGAATAAAAATATTAATAGAAAAAATAGTACATTGCCATTAAGAATAGAATTAATGGCAATTTTTATGTAACCAAATGCACAGCAAAAAACAAAAAATTAATAGATAATATTGTTAAAAAAAGTCGTATTTTCTATAATTTAAACATAAAACAAAAGAAAGAGAGGAATAACAATGGAGAAAAAATTAGGAAAATACGAAAGTAAAGGTATAACATTGATTGTATTAGTAATTACAATAATTGTTTTGCTAATTTTAGCACGGAGTAAGTATAGCAACGCTAACAGGAGATAATGGATTACTAACAAAAGCACAAGAAGCAAAAGAAGAAAGAGAAAAAGCAGAAATAATTGAACAAATACAGTTAGATATAGCAGATAAACAGACAGAAAATAAAGGAAGTATAAATAAGGATGAATTTTATGAAATATTAAAGAAATATGGAACTATATCAGAAGACAGCACTACTTTAACTACGACTAAAGGTAGTTATGATATATTAATTTCTGACATTTATACTATTACAGAAAATTTTGTAGATGTATCTTTTGATACTATACAAACAGGATATGTTTATTCAGTTGTTACACCAAATGGAACATCTTGGGATGGTGGAAATTCATATATTAAGAATGTAAACGAGGGAGAAGTTTATAAAATTAATACTACTGTAATGAAATCTAACAAATATTATGCTGTATTGTTTTATAATGATGATACATTATCAAATGATTATGGGATTGTGCAAGGAAATACAGAGGATTATACAATTTTGACTGACTATGAATTTACAATCCCAGCAGGAATAAATAAAATCATTATATCTACATTAAAATCTGTAACACCAAATATTGCACAAAAAAAAAATCGGGGATGCTTCTACTACTACACCAGGAAAGACAAACTATGTAAAATATGATGGAGATAATCTTTATATGAAAGCGAGATATAATAAATTAGAAGACATAGTTTTTCTTATGAAAAAGAGAGGCGATAATAATTTATTTGATTTTGATAAGATTTATTGTACAGAGAATTCATCTACATTATCAGCAGACTTGACAGAAAAAAGACTTATTTTATCAAATAATACTGATTTCTTTAGTCCGCACCAAGTACGTGCAATAAATAATATTGATGGCGATGAAACAACGAATTATTTTTTAACAGGTGGCAATCATAACCATAACGGTGTCGCTACTGCCATGTGCACGTCTGTTCAAGTTTTTGTGGATGGTAAAGAAGTTGATAGATATGAAGGTTATACTGATAAAATAGATGTTAAATGGGTTAATATGATAACTGGACATAATACTTTTAAAGCAGATGGAACAGGTCGATATATATTAAAGGAAACCATTAATGCTACAATTATTGGAAGTAAAATAAATGTTCTTATTGAACATTTACCACTTGAGGATATCTATCATTCCATATATTATGGATTAGAGAGTGTAAATACACCATATACTTATTTAAAATATATTGAGGGGAGTAATTCTGATGAAATAGACGTAAGAGAAGAAAGTAATAGTGGTAATTTAGCTTGTCATTGTATAGAAGCGTATAATCTGACAACTGGTGATGCGTTGAAGACTAAAATAACAGATGAAGGTTATGGGACGTTTTCATTAACTGGTGTTGATTATTCAGCATTTGCAAAAAATAATAAAACATATTGGTCTTTACTTAAAGATAAAACGGTTAAACAAAACAAGAATGATTTATATACTCTTGAAGGAAGTTATACTTTTTCATCAATGAGCTAAAAGAATAAATATTGCAAATAATAAGTACTAAATTGCTGCGAAGTAGCAATGGATCGAGTGAATAATAAAGAGATTAATATATTGAAAATATAGAAGTTTCTTAGTATAATGTATTATGCAACTTAAAGTTGTGAATATATTAGAAAGGAATCTTTTTTAATATGACAAATGAACAAATAATAAGCAAAATGGAAGATGACATAAAAATGCGAGGATTTTCACGTTGGACAGAAGAAAGCTGTTTATCAAAAACAAAAGATATAATTAAATATTTTAGGAAACCAAAGAAAGAAGTAATAATAGAAAAAATAATGGACTTCTTGCTAAAAAGCTTGAAAGAAGGACAAAATTATCAGATAGAAGAAAATACTACAATTCTGCAATAAAATTCATATATGAAGTAATACTAGATGAATTAATAAACAAAAAATAACAAAAGTATATTCAGATAGCATTAAGCTAAAGAATATACTTTTAATTATGCGTCCTTATCAATCACAATCAGTTCATCTATTGTGCAATCCAAAAACTTACAGAGGTCTTCTAAATACTTAAAAGAAATAGAAGAAGTTTCGCCATGGATCACACGATTAAGATTATGAGAGGTAATATTCATATTTTGGCAAAGCCAATACTTAGACTTCTTTTTTTTCTTCAATAGCTCTTCAATTCTAAAATAAATCATAATTCCACCTCTAAGAATATTGTAAGTGATATCTTTCAAAGAAATAAGTTACTTGCGTATACCTTAAATTATCAAATACTTATAATAGAAATGTTTTAGAATAAAATTTGCAACAGTAGAAAAAATATAATAGAATAGTAAGAAAAGTTAAAAATACAGTAGTTAACATATTGGTGATTTAGGGAGGAATGATACAAACATGAAAGTTTTAATAACAGGAGCATCTTCAGGAATAGGAAAAGACATGGCAAAAGTTATGGCAAGTAAAGGATATGATTTAGCAATAGTAGCCAGAAATGAAGAAGAATTAAAAAAATTAGCAAATGAATTAGAGGAAAAAAATAAAATAAAAGTAGAAACAATAGCAATGGATTTATCGAATGAAGAAAATTGTAAAGAACTTCACAGAAGAGTACGAAATGTGGATATCTTAATTAATAATGCAGGATTTGGGGATTGCGGAAACTTTACAAAAACATCTCTTCAAAAAGAAATAACTATGATACAAACTAATATTATAGCTTATCATATATTAACAAAGCTATACTTAATAGATATGAAAGCAAATGGAAGAGGAAAAATATTAAATGTTGCATCAATTGCAGGATTTATGCCAGGGCCACTAATGTCAACATATTATGCTACAAAAGCATATGTAGTAAGATTATCTGAGGGAATAAGAGAGGAATTAAAAAAAGAAAAATCAAATGTACAAATTAGTATTTTATGTCCAGGACCTGTAAATACAAATTTTAATAATGTAGCAAATGTTAATTTCAAAATAAGAGAAGCAAATAGTATGGTTGTTGCAAAATATGCTATTAAAAAACTAGAAAAAGGTAAATTCTATATAGTTCCTGGAATAGATGTTAAATTTGCAAAAATAGGGGCAAAAATATTTCCAACAAACTTAGTAAGTAAAGTAGCATATATGGTTCAAAAAAGAAAAATATCAGGACACTAATTCATAGTTTTAAAAAGTGGAAGGTTATATATTATATTTTAAGCGAGTTTCGTGGGGACCGACACAATACATACTGTAAATAAATCAATGTTGCAACTGTAAACATTGATTTATCTACAGTATGTAAAGTGTTGGGATAGCGAAAAATATAATATATAACCTTCCACTTTTTAAAACTATAAATTAAAGAAATAAAAAAATCTTGACATTGATAAACAAATGTTCTATAATAGTTTTGGTGGTAATATGGAAAAACAAATATTACATGTAGATGTTAATAATGCATTTTTAAGTTGGACGGCAGTTGAAATGTTAAAAAACGGAAGTGAAATAGATATTAGAGAAATACCAGCAATCATTGGAGGAGACGAAACAAAACGTTCTGGAATAGTACTGGCAAAAAGTATGAAAGCTAAAGAATGTGGAATAAAAACAGCAGAAACAATATACCAAGCAAAAATAAAATGTCCAAATATAAAAATATTTTCATCAGACTTTAAAATTTATAGAAAATATTCAGACCAATTATATAAGCTTCTATTAGAGTACACAGATAAAATTGAAAGATTTAGTATTGATGAATGTTTTTTAGATATGACTAACTATTTAATGAAAGATACATTATTAAATAAAGCAATAGAAATAAAAGAAAGGGTAAAGCAAGAATTAGGATTTACAGTAAATGTAGGAGTAGCAAATAATAAATTACTAGCAAAAATGGCATCAGATTTTACAAAACCAGATAGAGTACACACATTGTATAAAGAAGAAATTTCAGAAAAAATGTGGAATTTGAACATATCAGAACTATTTATGCTAGGTAAAAAAACAGTTCCTAAATTATACAACATGCAAATAAAAACAATAGGGGATTTAGCAAAATCAGATGTAAAGATATTAGAGAAAAAATTTGGAAAACATGGAGTACAAATGTGGGAATATGCAAATGGAATTGACAAATCAGACGTAAAATATATGCCAGAAAAACCAAGAGGAGTAGGAAATTCTATTACATTACCACAAAACATTAATGATATAGAAAAATTAGAAGAAATATTATTAGCATTAGCAGAACAAGTATCATATAGGCTTAGAAGATATGATTTACTTGCAAAAACAGTAAACGTACAATTAAGAACAAAAGATTTTGAAGATACAAGTCACCAAGGAAAATTAATCATGGCTACATCATCAACTAAAGAAATATATTCAAAAGGAAAAGAATTGCTAGAACAATTATATAAAAAGGGAATGAGCATAAGATTAATAGGATTAAGAGTAGACAATTTAGTAGAAAAAGAACAATTACAACTTTCCTTTTTTGATAATAAGGATCATGAAAAACAAGAAAAATTAGATAAAGTTATTGATAATCTAAAACAAAAATATGGATACAATTCAATTACCAGAGCAGGGAAAATGAATTTACCAAAAGGAACAATAAATCTGAAAAAATTAGAATAGTGTCTCATTGGGGACGTTTCTTTTTGGGACATTTCAGGTTCATCAAATTTCAAGAGGGACGGGCTATTTTGAAATTTGATGAACCTGAAATGGTCCAAAAAGAAACGTCCTCAATGAGACAGATTTGAAATGTCCCAAAAAGAAAAGTCCCCAATGAGACAAATTCACACAAAAGTCATATAAAGTAAATAAAAAAGAAACAATTCAAATATATAATCTACAAAAAAGAAAGAGGTATAAATAAGTGCAAAATTCATTTTATAAAGACTCAATAGTCTTATTAGAAGGAGTAATAGCAGAAATAATGGCAAGATTAGACATAATCAGAAAATACAAAATAGTACATAATGACAGAGATCCAATAGAATACATAACAAGCAGAGTAAAAACTGAAGAAAGTATGAAAGAAAAGCTAAAAAGAAAAAAATTACCAATAAATTTAGAAACAGCATTAACTAAAATCTATGATGCAGCAGGAATACGAATAATATGTGCATATATAGATGATGTATATACGGTAGTAAAGATGTTAAAAAAATTTAAGGATTTAAAAATTTTAAAAGAAAAAGACTATATAAAAAATCCAAAATCAAATGGATATAGAAGTTATCATATAGTATTTCAAGTACCATTAGACATAGCAGGAGAAGTACATCCAGTAAATATTGAAATTCAAATAAGAACAATAGCAATGGACTTCTGGGCAAGTCTAGAACATGAAATGAAATACAAGAAAAACATAAAAAATCAAAAAATGATAGTAGAAGAATTAAAAAGGTGTGCAAATGAGATTGCAACAACAGACATAAATATGCAAGCAATAAGAAATATGATTAATGGCAAAGAGTAAAAAATTTAAATATTATAAATAAAAAACGTAAAAAGGTTATAGGTAGACCTAGCTAAAAACCTAAATACATAAAAAGGAATGTGATTAAATATGAAAAAAAAATTAAAAATTCTATTAGCAGATGATGAAAAGGAACTCGCAAGAGCTGTAGGTACAATTTTAAAATACAGCAATTATGAAGTGAATATAGTAAACAATGGAAAAGAAGCTGTAGAAATGGTTAAAGAAAATATGTACGATCTAATAATATTAGATGTTATGATGCCAGTAATGGACGGAATACAAGCTTTAAAAGAAATGAGAAAAAATAATATAAAAACACCAATAATGTTATTAACAGCAAAAGCTCAAATTGATGATAAAGTAGAGGGCTTAGATTCAGGTGCAAATGATTATCTAACAAAACCTTTTGATAAAAAAGAACTATTGGCAAGAATACGAGCATTAACAAGAGAGCAAGAAGAAAATAAAGAAAAATATAAAATAGGAAATATAATATTTGATAAAGAAACATCAGAAATATCTAATCAAAATACATCATTACATTTAAATAATAAAGAATGTGAAATAATGGAATTTTTAGTAAAAAATCAGGAGAGAAATATAACTAAAAAAGAACTAAAAAAACGTATATGGGTAAAAGAAAATAAAGATGAAAATATAGTAACAATGTATATAGCATATTTACAAGAAAAATTTTTAGCATTAGGAGCAAATATTAAAATAAATGATAAAAACGGATATGTTTTGGAGAAAATAGTATGATAAAAAAATTACAAAAAAAATTTATAATAATTTCAATGTTGTCAATTATAGTAGTAACAGGTAGTATATTTGGAGTAATAATAATAGAAAATTATACTAGAACAAATAGGGAATTAGATGGAATATTAAATTTAATTTCAGAAAATAATGGAAAAATACCAGAGTATAGGCCAAGAAATGATGAATTAGCAAATGTTATAACACAAGAAACTCAATTTTCTACAAGATATTTTATAATAAGAATAAATGACCAAGAAGAAATAATAGAAACAAATATGCAACATATAGCATCAGTAAATCAAGAACAAGCAGAGGAAATATTAGAAAAGGTATTAGAAAAAAATAAAAACACTGGGTATTATGATAATTACAGATATAAAATAACATCAAATGAAGATGGAGAGCTGATAGTATTTTTAGATTGTACAATACAATTAAATAATTTAAAAAATTTAATAAATCAATCACTACTAATAATAACTGTAGGATTAGTAATAGTATTTGTTTTGGTATCAGTATTATCAAAAAAAGCATTAACACCAATAATAGAAAATATAGAAAGACAAAAACAATTTATAACAAATGCAGGACATGAATTAAAAACACCAGTTGCAGTAATAATGGCAAATGCAGATGTAATGGAAATGACATCAACAGAAAATATAGAATGGATAAAAAGTATAAAAAAACAAGCATCAAGATTGGATGCATTAATAAAAAGTTTATTAAATCTAGCAAATGTGGAAGAAAACAAACTAAAAGCAAATTACACACAATTTTCTATAACAGGCTTAATAAATGAACAGATACAAGACTTTAAAGCGATTACAAAGGACAGAAATATTGTATATGAAAACAAAAATGACATATTAATTTATGCAGATATAAACAGGATAAAAGAATTAATAACAATATTATTAGACAATGCCCTAAAGTATACACAAGAAAGTGGAAAGATAGAAATAAAAGTAGAAAAACAAGGAAAAAATATAAAAATTCAATTTGCCAACACATGTGAAAATGTAAAAAATATTAATACAAAGAAAATATTCGATAGGTTTTATAGAGTAGATAAATCAAGAAGTAAATCAAAAGAAGGTTATGGAATAGGATTATCCATTGCAAAATCAATAGTAGAATCACATAAAGGAAAAATAACAGCAGAAATAAATAAAGAAAACATGATATGTTTTACAATAATATTAAATGGAGACGGCTATTAATGTGCCAAAGAGGACGGGGCTGTAGGGAAATTGGGGACGGGGGTTAAAATCCCTATATGAATCTAGAACATAAAAACATTTTCTTTGTTTTTAATTTATAGGGATTTTAACCCCCCGTCCCCAATTTCCCTACAGCCCCGTCCTCTTTGGCACAGCACATAAAATTTGCAAAATTTTGACAATTATAGCAACTTATTTTATAATTTACAAAAAAGGAAAAGGTCGAAAAAGATTATGGGGATAAATATAAAAGATTTAAGTATAGAAGAAAAAATAGGGCAAATGATAATTGTAGGTCTAGATACAACAGAACCTTATGCAAGACTTGAAGAATTAATAATAAAGCATAAGGTTGGCGGAATATTACTTTACAAAAAGAATTACAAAACATATGAAGAAATGGTAAAACTAATAAATTATATAAAAAAACTAAATAGCAATAACAAAGTGCCAATTTTAATATGTATAGACCAAGAAGGTGGAAGAGTAAATAGAATGCCAAAGGAATTTCTTAATATACCACCAGCTAATACAATTTCAAATTATAATAATGAAGATATAGTGAAAAAATCTGGAGAAATAATGGCAGAAATGCTTTCAAGTGTGGGAATAAACCTGAATTTTGCACCAGTTTTGGATATAAAAAGATTTAACAATAATCATGCTATAGGAGACAGAGCATTTAGTGATGAAATAGAACAGATAAAAAAATATGCAACAATAATAATGAAAGAATTACAGCATAAAAATATAATATCAGTAATAAAACATTTTCCAGGACATGGATTAACAGTAAGTGACACTCATTTTAAAATACCAGTAGTAAAAAAGAATATAGAAGATATAGAAAAAAATGATATGAAACCTTTTGAAGAAGCAATCAAAAAAGGTGCAGATGCTGTATTAATAAGTCATATGAAAATAAAAGATGTTGATTCAAAAAATCCAGTATCAATTTCAAGAAGATTTATATGCAAATATCTAAGAAAGAAATACAGGTATAATGGATTAATAGTAACAGATGACATGAGAATGAGGTCAATGAGATTAAAATATGGAGAATATAAAGCAATACAAAAAGCATTTCAAGCGGGAAATGATATAATAGTTTTTAAAAACATAATTAATGATAAAATTTATGAAAAACTTTTAAAGGATATAAAATTGCAAAAGATAAAAGAGTCAAGAATAAATAAAAATGTAAATAGAGTACTAAAAATGAAAGAAAAATACAAAATAAATGATAAAGAAATAAATATCGATAACAATTTAATTGACAGAATAAATAATCAAATAAAAAAATTACCATTTTAGAAATAGATTTAAAAATTTAGTGAAAATGGGGACGGGGCTGTAGGGAAATTGGGGACGGGGGTTAAAATCCCTATAAATTAAAAACAAAGAAAATGTTTTTATGTTCTAGATTTATATAGGGATTTTAACCCCCGTCCCCAATTTCCCTACAGCCCCGTCCCTATTTTCACTATAATTGTGAAAGTTTTGTGAATTTTAGCACTCTACTATTGACTTTGCTAAAAATAGGTATATAATAAGAATGTAAAAAGATAAAAGTACTTTTAATCTAGGTTAATTTAATATGTGCTAGCTTCAAAGAGTGTCAACACATAAATATATTAAAGGAGTTGATAATTATGATGATGATACCAAGAAGACATGATTTCGATTTATTTGATGATATGTTTAGAGATCCAT